>DATCXE010000054.1:0-12662 GCA_036565985.1 Bradyrhizobium sp. | reverse complement strand
GATCGCGCTTCGATCCAGTGGGCATTCACCCTGTTCGTGCTGTTCGAGACCTGGCTGGTCCCGGTCGAAGGATGGTTCGTCGATAAATACGGCCCGCGCCTCGTCGTCCTCGTCGGCGGCATCCTCTGCGCCGTCGGTTGGGCGATCAACGCGCAGGCGACCACCCTCAACGGCTTCTACCTCGGCATGATCATCGCTGGCATCGGCGCCGGTGGCGTGTACGGCACCTGCGTCGGCAACGCGCTGAAATGGTTTCCCGACAAGCGAGGCCTCGCCGCCGGCATCACCGCTGCCGGCTTCGGCGCGGGCTCGGCGCTGACGGTCGCCCCGATCCAGGCGATGATCAAGGATTCCGGCTTCCAGACCACCTTCCTCTATTTCGGTCTCGGGCAAGGCATCATCATTATTCTCCTGTCGTTCTTCCTGTTCGCGCCGAAAGCAGGACAGGTCCCCGCCGTGTCCCAGAATGCCAACATCATCCAGAGCCGGCGCAACTTCCAGCCGACCGAGGTGATCCGCCAGCCGATCTTCTGGCTGATGTATTTCATGTTCGTGATCGTCGGCGCCGGCGGTCTCATGGTCACCGCCAACCTCAAGCCGATCGCCGTCGACTGGAAGGTCGATGCCGTCCCGGTCACACTGATAGGGATGACGATGACGGCGGTGACGTTCGCGGCCACCATCGACCGCGTCCTCAACGGCCTGACCCGCCCCTTCTTCGGCTGGATCTCGGACATGATCGGCCGCGAGAACACCATGTTCATCGCGTTCGGCATGGAAGGCATCGGCATCTGGGGCCTCTACATGCTGGGCCACGATCCGGTGTGGTTCGTGCTGCTGTCGGGCTTCGTGTTCTTTGCCTGGGGCGAGATCTATTCGCTCTTCCCGTCGACCTGCACCGACACCTTCGGCGCAAAGTTCGCGACCACCAATGCCGGCCTGCTCTACACGGCAAAGGGCACCGCCGCGTTGCTGGTGCCGGTGGCGAACTACATGCAGCAATCTTCCGGCAACTGGGACGCCGTGTTCATCGTCGCGGCCGGCGCCAATATCCTGGCCTCGCTGCTGGCGATCGTCGTGCTCAAGCCCTGGCGCAAGGTCGTGGTGGTCAAATCGCAGATTGCGACCTGATCCGAACCGGATCGGCGGCTCGAACGAAGCGCGCTCATTCCTCCGGGATGGGCGCGTTTTCTTTCGCATGACGCGCCCCTGGTATACCTGAGCGCATTTCTGGTCGCTCCAGAGTTGCCCGCCCTCCTCCGGCTCGAATGTCACAGTCCAAGAACGTCAGCAATACTGCCGATTTATCCCCGCCCCGGCAGAAGATTTCCGTCACCGACCGTGTTGACAATTGGCATTATGTATACCAGACTGGCACAGCAATTCACCCCAAGGAGGTTGTCATGCAAGTCGGAGATATCCTGCGCAAGAAAGCCGCCCGCGTCGCAACGGTTCGCATGAACGAGACCGTCGCCATTGCCGCGCAACTGATGCGCTCCAGCAATATCAGCGCGCTTGTGGTGAAGGATGTGGTGCGCACCGAAGGCAACACGGCGGTCGGCATGTTCACCGAACGCGACGTGGTGCGCGCCATCGCCGAGCATGGCGCCGCTGGCGTCAACATGCGCGTTTCGCAATTCATTTCGGTGCAGCAGCTCGTCTCCTGCACGTCGACGGATACGCTCGAGCATGTCCGTCACCTCATGAGCAAGCATCACATCCGCCACGTGCCTGTCATCGACAATTACAGCCTGATCGGCGTCGTCAGCATTCGCGACATCACAACCGCTTTCGACGACGAAGCAACGCCCCTGAAGCTGGCCGCATCGGCCTGACACTCGCAGAGAGAACCTCAGCACATCGGCGCCGCCTGAGTGGAACTCGGCACCGGCGCAGCGCTGACGGCCGATCATCAACCCTTCGGGCTTTCCCATGAAAATCTGCATCTACGGCGCAGGCGCGATCGGCGGCTATCTCGGTGTGCAGCTCGCACGCGCCGGCGTTGACGTCAGCCTGGTGGCGCGCGGCGCACATCTCGCCGCGATGCGGGAGAGCGGCCTCAAGCTCCTGATCGGAGACGAGGCGCGCGTGGTGCATCCGCGCTGCACCGATGATCCGCGCCAGCTCGGGCCGCAGGACTTCGTCATCATCTGCCTGAAGGCGCATTCCATCACCGGCGTGCTCGAACAGATGCAGCCGCTTCTCGGACCGCATACGCGCGTCGTCACCGCCGTGAACGGCATCCCCTACTGGTATTTCCACAAGCACGGCGGCGCCCTGGAAGGCTCAACGCTGGAGAGCATCGACCCCGGCGGACGGCAATGGCACGAACTGACACCGCAGCGCGCGATCGGCTGCATCGTCTACCCCGCCACCGAGATCGAGGCGCCCGGCGTGATCCGCCACGTCTATGGCGACCGCTTCCCGCTCGGCGAACCCTCCGGCGAGATCACCGAAGACGTGCAGCGGCTTTCCGACATCTTCGTCAAGGCCGGGATGCAGGCGCCGGTGCTCGACAGGATTCGCGACGAGATCTGGCTCAAGCTGTGGGGCAATGTCTGCCTCAACCCGATCAGCGCGCTGACGCACGCCACCCTCGACGTGATCTGCTCCGATCCCCCCACCCGCGCGTTATCGAAGGCGATCATGCTGGAGGCGCAGACGATCGCCGAAAGTTTTGGCGTCAAATTCCGCGTCGATGTCGAACGCCGCATCGAAGGCGCGCGCAAGGTCGGCGCCCACAAGACCTCGATGCTGCAGGACCTCGAGCGCAGCCGTCCGATGGAAATCGATCCGCTGGTGACGGTGGTTCAGGAAATGGGCCGGCTGACCGGAATTCCGACGCCTTCGCTGGACGCCGTGCTGGCGCTGGTCGCCCAGCGGGCAAAGATCGCCCGGCTCTACGACGGCACGGTGCTTCCGGCCGCGGCGGTTGCGTGATGGCATCATCGGGCGTGACCGATCGGGTTCGCTTCCGCCATCGGTAAGGTTCACGTTCAGGTAAGAAGCAGGCACCGCTGGGGTGCCGGACGTCCTTTGGGAATCACGTCGTCATTCGTTTGCTGATCGTCCCGGCAGCTTCTTCCAATTGCGCAAGACAGCGTCCGGCAATGACGGACACGGTGGCGACCCTGGCGATCCAGGTGAGATTGATACATCCAACGACCTCATCGCCGACATGGACTGGAACGGCGATGGAATTCCGACCGTCGTTGGCCTTGCTTCTCGGAAGGTCGTAGTGACCGCCGAAATCCCGATCACGCGTGCCGTATCCACGAGCAAGTACGTCGGCGAGCACCCTGTCGAGCCTGGCCGCGTTGTGCGCCAGCGCATCCCCCGGACGGCCGCTTTTCCGCAAACGCGCAAGAATCGCAGCTCGCTCCTCCGGCGAGCAAAACGCGAGGTAGCATCGCCCCGAGGCTGAGCGCAACATGTTGACGTTGAACGAGCCAACCGGGTTAGGGGAAATAATGTAGTCAAAATCGGACATGGGTCGATTGGATTCAATGGTCACCATATGATCGAGCCGCGGACTCAGCAAAGCTGATGGCCAGCGCACACGCTTGCAGAGGTCCGCCAAGATCGGCGCCGCGACTTCTGCAAGATGGGTTTCTTCATCAAATACCCTTGCTCGCTTTGAAAATGTATAGCTTGGGACATAAGCACCGTCAGCGATCCGCTGCCAGATCAGATCGCGGCTGATCAGTGTCTTGAGAATTCGCAGCAATGTCGCCTTCGACAGCCGGGTAGCCAGATGCAAGTCATTCAGGCTTGCGGCCTTGGACTCCTGAATGATCCGCAGGACGTCCAACCCACGATCCAGGGCGCGTATGGCTTTTACACTCATGCGGTGGTGCCGAGAGCTTTGTCCCAGTGAAGACCAATCTGGCGAAGACGCCCCTGTTTGCCGACGCACGCCGGGCGCTACCAGCCGGAGCAGCAGCCAGCGATTTCGCCTGAACCCGGCACCGTCGATAACATGGTTTCACCTGGTGAAACAGAGGAACATCGACAAAACAAGCGATCTGAAAGGTGTAAGCTTTGCTCCAACGAGTAAGAAAGAAACCAGCTGGAAACGCGAAGATGGGTGCCCAAATCGGCGACCAATACGTGATCCCATTCGAGCAGGCGTCAAACCATGACGTTTCGCTCATCGGTGGCAAGTGTGCCGGCCTCGCCTCGCTTGTGGCGGCCGGCGCAACGGTTCCGCCAGGTTTTGCAGTGACGACCCGGGCCTACCTCGAAACGCTTGCCGCGCGTCGTCTGGAGTGTGAGATCCGCACGCGCATCGAAGCGGTCACCGACACAGACGTGGGAGCGCAAGCAAGGATCGCGTGCGAAATCCAGGACCTGATCAGGTCGGAGGCAATTCCTGATCGGATCACCGACGCAATCCGGTTGGGCTATGAGCAGCTTTGCGCACGGGTCGGCCAGGATTTGCCGGTGGCTGTGCGCTCTTCCGGTACCTCCGAAGACATGCCCGAGGCGAGCTTCGCGGGCCAGGGCGACACGTATTTGTGGACGGTTGGCGCAGATGCGGTCGTCAGTCGGGTACGGGACTGTTGGGCGAGCCTGTTTACTGCGCGCGCGATAGCGTATCGAGGAAAACACAAGCTCGCCCATCTCGAACAGGCCATGGCCGTCGGTGTTCAGCAAATGGCCGATGCTCGCGCGGCTGGCGTCGCCATGAGCCTTGATCCCTCGAATGGCGACCGTTCCAAGATTGTCATCGAGTCCGTTTGGGGGCTGGGCGAACCGCTGGTGTCCGGCCAGGCGACGCCGGATTGCTTCGTCGTGGACAAGGTCCTGCTGGAGCCCATCAAGCGGGTCGTTGCCAGCAAGCCCACCGAACTCGTAGCCGATATCGCCAACCAAACGACGATGTTGCGTGAGGTGGAGGAAGCGCGGCGGAACGTGGCGAGCCTCACCGACGCGCAAATTCGCGCCGTTGCACGGGTCGTCAAGGCCGTCGAGCGGGCGTTCGGTGCGCCTCAGGACGTCGAATGGGCGATCGATGCGCGAAAGACCGAAGATGAGGGCGTCGTGCTGCTGCAATGCCGGCCGGAGACAGTATGGAGCCGAAAGGCAAGCGCCCCGGTCGTCTCCAGGAGCTACGCGCCCGGAATCGAGGGCGTGCTCAGCACATTGATGGCGCCTCTGGCATCGCGGAAACATTGACCACAAAGCGGGGGAGACAGCATGAACGCGCAAGTAAAATTCCCGAGCCCTTACGAACTCAAGGCGCCCAAAGGCGCCGAGGGATGGCGCGATCTCTATCCGTATTACGCGTTGTTTCAGGAAGAAAGAAAGGAAGGGGACGAAAACCAGTTCTGGTTCTGTGACGCCCAGCACTGGCCGACGCCATTCCGGCCGTTCGACACCATCATGGCGGACTTTGCGGTCAAGTGCCTCGGTCAATACAACACGCGTCACCTGCTTGTGCCTCCGGCCAATGGCGTCGACTACCGGATCCACAATGGCTACCTCTACCTGAGCCCGATCGCGGTCGCACCGGAGAAGATTCCCGAACGCGTGCCGCATTTCCTGGAACGCGCGGGCTTCTATTTCCAGAACTGGAACAAGCTCCTGGACAACTGGCACATCAAGGTGCGCGGCGTCATCGACGCGCTGGACGCGCTCCGATTTGAACCGTTGCCGGACATGGTCCCAAAAGAATGGGTTCTGGAAGGGCGCGGCCTCGACAACACGTACTATCTGCTCGAAAATTACGAATCCGCACTGCAGCTTTGTTACAAAGCCTGGCAGTATCATTTCGAATTTCTCAATCTCGGCTATGCGGCGTATCTCGATTTCTTTGGCTTCTGCAAAGAGCAGTTTCCCAATATTCCGGATCAAGCCATCGCCCGAATGGTCCAGGGCATCGACGTCGATCTGTTCCGGCCCGACGACGAACTGAAGAAGCTCGCGCACCTGGCCCTCGAAACCGGCGTCGACGCTGCGCTGATGAGCGGCTCAGTCGAGCAGGCCCTTGCTGCGGTCGCCGCTCTCCCCAGGGGCAAGCAGTGGCTCGAAGCCTGGAGCGCTGCGCAGAATCCGTGGTTCAACTTCACCTCGGGGAACGGCTTCTACTCGTCCGACAAATACTGGATCGAGCACCTCGATATTCCGCTCGGCTATCTCAGGAACTACATCGTTCAACTCGGGAAAGGCATCACGATCGAGCGGCCGACCGCGCAAGTGGCCGCCGAGCGCGAGCGCATCACGAAGGAATACGCGGAGCTCCTGAACGATGAAGTACGACCGATTTTCGAACAAAAGCTCGGCCTCGCACGTACGGTTTTCCCCTACGTCGAAAACCACAACTTCTACATCGAGCATTGGTCGCTCGGCGTATTCTGGCGAAAGATGCGGGAACTGAACCGGCTCTTGGTTGCGGCCGGCTTCTGGTCGGACCCGGAAGGGCTCTTCTTTCTGAGCCGGAATGAAGTGCGGGACGCGCTGTGGGACTACTGCTGTGCCTGGGCCGTGGGCGGCACCCCGACCGGGCCCCATTTCTGGCCGCAGCGGATCGCGCAGCGCAGAAAGACCATGGACGCGCTGGCTCAACACAAGCCCGAACCGGCTCTCAATGAGCCGCCTGAGGTCGTGACCGAGCCTTTCACGATCATGTTGTGGGGCATTACCACCGACCGCATTTCGGCGTGGCTGAAAGGTCCGGCCGATAGCTCCCGGCTCGAGGGAATGGCGGCATCCCCGGGGATCGTCGAAGGTCCTGCGCGCGTCATTCGCTCGCCCGACGAACTCGATCAAATCCTCGACGGCGAAATTCTCGTCGCACCAGTCACGGCGCCGAGTTGGGCGCCCGTTTTCAGCAAGATCAGCGCCACCGTAACCGACATCGGCGGGATGATGTCGCACGCGGCCATTGTGTGCCGCGAATATGGTCTTCCCGCTGTCACGGCGACCGGTTCGGCGAGCTCAGTGATCAAGACCGGCCAAAGGCTGCGGGTCGACGGCTCCGCAGGCACGGTCGAAGTGCTCGCGAACTAAAGTCGGGGACCGTGATGAATGCCGCCGCGCCAGCGCTTGATTTTCACGGCCGCACGGTCCTGATCACCGGCGCTGCGGGCGGGCTTGGGCTGGCGTTCGCGGAAGCGTTTGCCGCGGCGGGCGCAGACCTTGTGCTCGGAGATATCGCCGCCGATGCGATGAAGGGCGTCGCCGACAACCTGGCGAAACGTTACCGCGAGCAGCAGGTTCTCGGTTTGCCGCTCGATGTGACGCAGGAGGACAGCACCAGGAGATTCGCCGAGGAGGCCGCGCACGCCGTGTCCGGCCGCGAGCGCATCGACGTGCTCGTCAACAACGCGGCGATCTACGGCGGGCTCACCCGCGCCGGCTTCCACGAACTCGACCCGAAGGAATGGGACCGGGTGATGATGGTGAACCTGAAGGGTCCCTTCCTGATGGCTCGCGCGGTACGGCCATGGATGCTCGAGGCAGGCGGGCATATCGTCAACCTCGCGTCGGCCACGGTCTTCAGCGGCACGCAGCTGTGGGCGCACTACGTTGCCGGCAAGGGTGGCGTGATCGCCTTGACGCGCGTCCTGGCCACCGAGCTCGGCCCCTACGGCATCACGGTCAACGCGATCGCGCCCGGCATCACGCTCACGGACGCGAGCTTGGGTCTGATCCCGGATGCGGCGAACTACGGCGCGCAACGCGGCGCTATCCGGCGCGCGGCGATGCCCGACGACGTGGTCGGCGCAGCACTGTACCTGGCTTCGCCTTTGGCCGCGTTCGTCACCGGGCAAACGCTCGTCGTCGACGGCGGCAAACAATTCATCTGATAAGGAGGATTCTTCGATGATGCAGATCGAGACCCGGGTCGACCGCTTCCTGCGCAATTGCTGGTATGTCGCAGGTTGGGAGGATGAAATTTCCGCCGATGGCGTCCTCGAGCGAACGCTGCTTGGCGAATCGATCGTCTTCTACCGCGCGTCCGACGGACGGCTGGTTGCGCTCGAGAACCGCTGCTGTCACCGCGGGGCGCCCTTGCATGCGGGTCGCCGCGAGGGGGACAGCCTGCGCTGCCCGTACCACGGCATGCTCTTTAACGCCGAGGGCCAATGCACCGAAATCCCGGGACAAGAGATGATTCCGCAGCGCGCTTGCGTGCATAGCTATCCGGTGGTCGCGCGTGACGAAATGATCTGGATCTGGATGGGCGAGCCGGCGAAGGCCGACCCTGACAAGATCATCCGCTTCGAGTGGCACACCGACCCGGCGTGGCGCAAGAAGCGCTCCTATTTGCACTATCAGGCCCCGTACACGCTCATAGTGGACAACCTGCTCGACTTCTCGCACCTGAGCTACGTTCATAGCACGACGATCGGGACACCGAGCACGGCGTCGACCCGCGCGCAGGTAGAGCCGATCGAAGGCGGCCTGAAGATCACACGACGCTACTACAACGACCAGATTCAGGCGAACCGAAGCAGCATCGCCACCTTCCAGGGCCCGGCCGACCGTTGGCAGATCTACGAATGGTTTGCGCCATCGTTTGTGCGCTTGCACACCGGCTCGGCGCCGGCAGGCACCGGCGCGCATGAGGGGCGGCTTGTACCCGAGGCGATGCAGTACCGGCATTGCTCGGTCCAAACGCCCGAAACGTCGACGAGCACCCACTACTGGTTCACACATGCGGCGAACTTCAAGACAGAGACTTCGGAAGTGATCGACGTCGTGTTCGACGGCGTGAGCCGCGCATTCAAGGAGGACAAGGACATCATCGAAGTGCAGCAGAAGGCGTTGCAGAGCGGCCGGCCGTTCCAGCCGATGAACATTGCGCATGACCAGGCGCTGGTGTTGGCGCGGCGGCTCATCCAGCGGCTGCTCGATGAGGAGGCGCACGCCGCAGGACAAAGATCCGCGCCGGTCGCGCTCGAGCCTGCCCAGTGACCGCAGCTGCCCCGGAACCGCGTCAATGAATTCGCCTGAACTGCCGATAGCGCTTGTCCTGGACTACGGTGGCGTAATCTGCCGAACCACCTTCGAACGGCAGCCCCTGATCGAGCGCAAGCTCGGTCTCGCACCCGGCACCTTGCGCTGGCGCGGTCCATTCGATCCCGACAACGACGAGCTGTGGCGCGACATGCTCGCCGACCGCATTACCGAGCGTGAATATTGGCACCTGCGCGCCGCCGAAGTCGGCCGCCTGATTGGTGAAGAATGGACCAGTCCGCGCATGATGATGGCCCCTGCGCCAAACGATCCGATCGATTCCACGACGCGCCCGGAGGCGCTCGCCACGGTGCGCGCGATCCGTGACGCCGGGCGGAAAGTCGGCGTGTTGTCGAATGAGCTGGACCTGTTCAACGGTCCCGGCTTCGGCGCCAAACTATCCATCCTGAAGCTTATGCACGCAATCGTGGACGCCACATATTCCGGCATCCTGAAGCCCGACCGGCGCGCATATCAGGCTGCGGCGGACGCGCTCGGCGCGCCGATTGAACGTTGCCTGATGGTGGATGACCAGCCGCGCAACATCGCCGGCGCACTCGCCGCGGGGATGCAGGCGGAGTGGTTCGACGTCACGCGACCGGCGGAAACGTATACGCGCGTCCTTGCGCGAATGGGTATCGAGGCGGCGGAAGGCGTAGGTTGAAACAGCCGATTGCGGCACCGACGCGCGGGCGTCCGAGACAGGATCAAGTCCACGTCCTAGGCGGCCTTTGCCGCCTTGGCCGGCTTTGCCGGGGTCTTTGCCTTCACGAGCGCGGCGTGATCGAGGATGGTCTGGTCGGCATAGGCCATCGCGAACGACGCGATCGCGTCGTCCAGCGCCTCGCTCTTGCCCATGTATCCGGCCATTGCGGCAGGGTCGCCCGATCGCGCGTGCGCGCGTGCCAGCGTACGGCCGCATAGTCTTGCATAGTCCGAGAGTGCTTCGCCTTCGCTGATTTCGCTGATGCTGCCCAGCCGGTGGTTCTTCAGCGTCCGGACGTAGAACTCGCGGCCTGACTCCTCATCCTTCGTACTGCCGAGAAAAATATCGCTGGCGGCCTGCATCATCTGCTGGCCCTGCACGACGCGGCGGCCCTGCGGACCGTCGTATGCGAGGTTGGCATCGAGCCGCTCCAGCACGGAATGCAGCGCCTGCTTGATCTGGAGGAACAACGGCTCGTTGTCGCCGGTCAGAAACAGGGCGATGCAGCAGAATGTCCCGACGGAGCCCACGCCCACCGCCTTGAAGGCGAGATCCTTCATCGCGAAGCGGTCGAGCAGCCGCTGCCGATCCGGATTGAGGCCCTTGCGGTACGTGGCGAGCACGCGTTCGACCCCGAGCCTGTGTTGCGCGTCGGCTTTCGGATCGAGATGGAAGATGCTCGGCGGCTTGTCGACGATCTTCGGATCGTCGCCGCTGACAAGATGCGGGAAATTATCGTCCTTGGAGAGGCCCTCACCGCGCGCCTTGGCGACCACGGTTGCCAGCTTGCGCCGCAGACCGCCGGTGCCGATCCGGCCGATCTCCTGTTCGAGGTCGATCCGGCTATGCCAGACCTCCAGCGGCGACAGCCTGGCCAGGACAGCCATGTGCAGCCGATAGGCTCTGACGGTTGCAGCCGCCAGGGTACGTGCCTGCCTTTTCGAGGCGCCCGCGCCGAGTTCTGCGACAGCCACGCTGGCCGCCAGGCGCTTCACGTCGACGGTGAAATCGACACCGGGCAACGTCTCGTCGAAATCGTTGACGTCGAATAGGATGTTGTTTTCCGGGGTAACGAAGGCCCCGAAGTTCATCAGATGGCTGTCGCCGCCCGCTTGCACCGGAATTCCGGCCATGGGCAGGGCTGCAAGATCAGTCGCCATGACGGCGGCGGCCCCGCGCAGAAACGCGAACGGATTGACGACCATGCGCGCGTACCGTTCCGGCACGAGCTCCGGGACCCTATCCCGGTCGCTCTCGGCAAGGATCGCAACGGCACTGCGCGACAGCGTTCCCTTCAGCTCCGCATGCGCCTCGCGTGGCGTCTGGCGGCGGAGTGCCTTTCCCTGCTTGAACCGTTCGTTGCGCGAGCGCGTAGCCGGCGTCATGGGCGGGTCCTTCGAAAGCAACCAATTATATGACCTCGCTCCCCGACTGCAACAGGACGACCGCATGATGCAGACACGCAAAAATCGGCGCGAATTCATCCCGAATTGTTGACTCGACCGCTGCCGCCGAGGCTGAAAATATCGCGATGTTGGGAATTGCAGAACCAGCAGTGGTTGGCGGCCATATCTGGAGCAACAGTCGTGCCCCAATTCGACCCCGAACTCATTGGAATCATGAAGCGGGTGCTTGAGGACACCATGACCAGGGTGCCCGCGGAACATTCAAGCCCGGCCGCCAAAGCGTATTTTGCCGAGTACATTTTGAAGGCGGCCGCTGAAGGAAAAACCAGTTACGACGCGCTGATGATCGCGGCGGCCGATCACATAAAGGTGTTCGTATCATTGTTCATCTAGTGCCGCTTCACGCGGCAGCCCATCACCCGCAATTCCAGATCGGACCGATCGGCGTCCGCGTCCAGCAGGGCCCGAAAGTGCCGCCATTGTAGCGGCCGCCGTAAAAGCCGGGCCGACCGAAATAGTGCCAGGCGCCGTCCCACCCGTAATATCTCGGGACTGGATCGATATACCAGGGGCGCCGGTTCTTGCGCGCCATGCGCAAGGCCGGATCCTTGTAGGCTGGAAGGGTGTTGTTTGGTGGCTGCTGATAGCCCGGCAGGAAACCGTAGCCCTGCCAGCGTGGCGCAGGCCGTTTTTTAACCTGCGCCGCCGACGCGACGGCCGGCATCAGCAACAGGACGATAGCAATCGAGAGAACCACGAGTCGCGACATCGCCGCACCATAGAGGGTCGGCTGTCGCAAGACGACGCAAATCTCAGTGCGCAGCCGGCGTCGCGTCCGCCCCGCATCAGCCTGTTTCCGACCTCGCTGCGCTTCCGGGGACGACTACTGGTCGTCGTCGGGCTGCAACGGCATCGGGGCTTGCGGCCGCGCGCGGGCCTGCGGCGATTGGCGCACTGGTACGGGTCTTGGCGCGGCAGCCGGCCGCGCTGGAAGCGCCGATGTCGCCGATGTCGCCGATGTCGCCGATGGTGTCGCCGATGGTGTCGCCGAAGTCCTGGGCCGCAGGTTCGGCTCGGCAGGCTTGCTTTGCTCGGAAAGCCTGGCGATCAGGCGCGTCATTTGCTCCTGGCTCGCCTTGAGTTCCTCGGTGGCCTTCGCGTTGTCGCGGGCGATTTGCTCCTGGTTCGCCTTGAGCTGGCCGATCCCCTGCTCGAGGTTGGCGAGATCCCGCGCCATCGTCTGCAGCATCTGCGCCAGCTCGGCCGTCGTCGGGGCGGCGACTGGCGCGGTGTCCTGCGCGGCCGCCTGGACCGGCTGCACCGATTGCGGGAGCGCGGGGGTTGCGGCGGCCAGCTGAACGTTCGATTGGCCCGGCTGCGCGGCCTCCTCCGATTTCTCTGTCGAGGACGGCACAGCCATCAGCTGCGGCGCCCACCGGGCGACGGTCGACTTGGCGGCCTCGCCGTAGGAGGACTGCATGACGAAAGCGAAGGCAAAGATGCACGCGGCCAGCAGCAAGCCGACCATGCCGCGCAGCGCCCGCCCGCCGCGCAACGGCTGGCGGCTCGCGACAGCCGCCGAAGGA
>DATCXE010000025.1:0-4742 GCA_036565985.1 Bradyrhizobium sp. | reverse complement strand
GCCTCATCGACGCGATGACGCTGGCTCTTCAGAATGCCCTGCGCTTCCAGACCTAGCGCGACATTGTCCCAGACGTTTCGCCATGGAAACAGCGTCGGATCCTGGAACACCACGACACGGGACGGAAACGGTCCCCTGATCGGATCGCCATCTTCGCGCAACGTGCCCGCGCGCGGCGGTTCGAGCCCCGCGACCAGGCGAAGCAACGTCGACTTGCCGCACCCGGATGGGCCGAGCAGCGCGACAAACTCACCGGGCTTTACGCCAAAATTGACATCGTCAAGCACGGGCAGCACCGCGCCATCAATGTCGAAAGCATGGCTGACGTTTTCGATATCGAGCGATGCGCCGGCGGACGTCAGATCATTGGCAATCGCGAGCACTACCATTTCACGACTCCCTTTTGCCAGACCAGCAACCGGTCGCGGGTCCGGAACAGCAGCGTGATCGCGCCCGAGCACAGCAGCGACATGACGATCAGTGCGGCGTACATGTTCGCATAGGCCGCCCAGCCCTGGGCCCATTGCAGATACCAGCCGAGCCCGGCCTTGACGCCGATCATCTCGGCAACGACCAGCACGGCGAACGATGAGCCGAGCCCCATGAACAGGCCGACGAAGACGTGCGGCAGCGCGGCGGGAATGGCGACCTTCAGCACCAGGAACCACGGCCTGGCACCGAGGGTTCGCGCCACGTCGTAATAGGCGTTGCTGACGCTTGCCACGCCGGACCAGGTGAGCACCGTGACCGGAAACCCGGTCGCGAGAGCAATCAGGAACGTGCTGGCGCTCCAGCTCGACGGAAAGGTGAAGAACGCGATCGGCAGCCATGCGGTTGCCGGCAGCGGCCCGATGAATCGCAGCACCGGATGCACCCAGTAACCGACGCTGCGCGACCAGCCGATCGAGACGCCGGTCAGGAAGCCGACGGCAGCGCCGAGGACGTATCCACCGAGTTGCAGTTTTACGGAGGCAAAGATGCTGTCCAGCAGCTTCGGCAGATCATCGGTGTAAACCTCAATGATCGACTGCGGCGGCGGGAAGAACGGCAGCGGCAGCCACGCAAACTTCGCGGTGGCGACTTCCCACAAGGTCAGGAACAACGCGGATGCCAGCAGCCACGGCGCACGCCGCTGCAGGCCTTCATTGAACCGCCCGAGCCGGCTGCCGGCCACTGTCGCCAGGAAGATTCCGCCTGAGATGACAAAGGCAGCAATCGCGAGCTGATGGGTGCGCGACCAGTCGCCGATGTCAGGCCACCACAGGCAAGACACGCCGAACCCGACCCATGCCAGGCTTGCGAATACGCCGGTCCCGCCCGAGGATAAGGAGACCGGCAGCGAAAGCGGCTGCCCCGCGATCGCCGCCCCCTCTTCCGCCGATTGCGCCAGCGCGACCGCCTTAGACGCCGAATACGTCGACATAGATCCGCTCCGCAAATTTTGCCGTATCGGTGCCCGGCTTGAATACCGAGACCCCCTTCAAATCGTCGGCATACGCCTTGAGCTCCTGCTTGAGCACGGCGCCTGTCGGGTGGTGATGATGGGTGTGATAGCGGACCATCGCCTGCAGATCCTGCACGCTGGCAGTCTTCGGCGCGTAGGGCTGGAACGAGGCTGCAGCCTTTTCCGGGTTTTGCGCCGTAAACATCGCCGCATCGAGCACGGCCTGCGTCAACGCCCGCGCCACCTGCGGTTCATCGCGCACGAGGCTGCCGCGCAGTCCAACGATGCAGCAGGTCTTGTCCTTGTATTCGCCGTCCAGATTGGATGCCACTTCCTTGTAGGCAGGATCCTTGAGCCAGAGATAGGCGATCGGGTCAGACGCCAGGAACGCCTGGACTTCGCCTTTCTCGACGGCGAGCTGCAACAAATTGCCGGGATAGACGCGCCAGTCGACATCCTTGATCGGATCGATGCCCTGCTTGGACAACTGTATCGAGAAGAAATTCTTGTCCGGTCCGCCGAGATCACCTACGCCCACGATCTTGCCCTTGAGGTCGGCGAGCTTATCGACGCCCGAATTCGCGCGCGACAGAACGCGCATGCAGCCACCATGGGTACCCGCCGCGATCTTGACGTCAAACCCCTGCTCCAGCGGCTTCAGCCAGCGCAGCGCCATGCCAAGACCCGCGTCCGACTTGCCGGTCGCAATCGCTTCCAGCAACTGGTCGGTCGAGCCGCTGTAATTGACCAGTTCGACGTCGAGATTGTGCTTCTTGAAGATTCCGTGATCGATCGCAACCGGCAGCGGCGCCAGACAGACCGCGCCGGCGTTCCAGGACAATTTCAGCTTCCGTGGCGCGCCCGTAAGCGGCGCAGCGTTGGAAGCAGTCTTGCAGATCGGGAATTGCGAGAAATCGATCGCCGGCGGCGCCGCGCGGAAGGGAAAGGCCTGCGCACCGAATACGCCGATCGGCGCCGTGAACGCCGCCGCGGCACCCGTTCGCAGCAGGGTGCGGCGATCCAGCAAGGGACCGTTCTTTACATCTCTCGACATTGTTCTTCTCCTTATTGAACGGCATAGCTTTGCCGTCGGCGCAGCGCGTGACTGCTGCGGCCCGGTATCGTTCCACACTGACGTTCAGTGAAATCGGTTCAATCTCGGCGAATTTCGAATCCGCTCCGTTGAATGAATGTTGAAATGATGCGTCGCGAAACCGCGACCGTCAATGAAATGGATTTTTGAATGTGAAAGTGAACGGAGAGATTATCTCCACAATCGCATCACCTCACAATGAAACGATTTTTGCGCGATCAACAATGATGCATCGCCTGGAATTGGGCGTGACGGCTGATCGCTTCGCGCCAATTCGCAGCATCAGCAAACAACCTGCGTCGCAACTTGCAACGCGAGACGATCATTGCTTCCGCATCGGAAATTTCAGTCAGCCATTTCATTGACTGCGGTGCGGTTGTTCGTAGGCCTTGTGCATCAGGAAGCATCGGACCGCGCCACCCGCTACGGGATCCTGTCGAAGAAGCTCGACGTCAGCACGGCTGTCGATCGGAGCTTTACGGCCTCCGCGAACTCGAATTGACGCTGGACAGCGCGAGGCGGCGTAACGGCGCCGCCTCGGCTGGTTTCTCCGAGGCCGCTAGCCGGCCGCCACCTTCGGCGTCGGCGCGACGCTCACCGCCAGTTTGCCGTAACGGTCCTTGAACGCCTCCGTGTCGATTTCCTCGAGCTTGATCGCGCCGCTCATGACGCCTTTCTTCCAGGCGTCATGTTCCGGATCGTTCTGGAATTCCGGCATCACCTCCCTGGCGAACAATTCGAGCGAATCGCAGATGTGCTCGTGGGTGTTCTTGCCGGCCTGGTTGAGCAGGATCACCTGATCGATGTGGGAGGAGCGGAAACGCCGCAGCTTCTTGCGGAGGGTTTCCGGCGAGCCGATCAGGCCGCCGCGCAGCGCCGCCTCCTGCGCTTCCGGATTTTCGCGCTTCCACTTGTTGTATTCGTCCCACATGTTGACGGTGCCGGGCGCCGGACGCTGCCGGTTCTGCGACGCGCCGTAGTAGCGTAGTGCGAACTGGAAGAAGGTTGCGCCGTCGGCGCGGGCGCGGGCTTCCTCGTCGGTCTTGGCGCACATGAAGAACGACACCAGCGCCATGTTCGGATTGATCTCGTAATCGGCGAGCTTCTTCAGCCGCTTGGTGATCGCGTTGTAATACGCGTGCACCCAGGCATGCGCCGCTTCGGCGCTGACGAACTGGAAGCCAAGCGCGCCAAAGCCGTTCTCGCCGGCTCGCTCGATGGTTTGCAGTTGGGAGCATGCCATCCACAGCGGCGGATGCGGCTTCTGCACGGGCTTCGGCACCACGTTGCGCAAGGGAATGTCAAAATACTTGCCGTGATGTTCGGTGCCCACTTTAGTGAACATCGGAAAAATCGCTGCGACAGCCTCCTCGAACACCTCGCGCTTGGTCTCCATGTCGCGGCCGAACGGGGTCAGCTCGGTGATGGAAGCGCTTTCGCCCATGCCAAATTCGCAGCGGCCGTTCGACAGCAGGTCGAGCACCGCGACCCGCTCGGCGACGCGTGCGGGATGGTTGGTGGTGAGCTGGAAGATGCCGTGGCCGAGCCGGATGTTCTTGGTGCGCTGGCTGGCGGCGGCGAGGAAGGATTCCGGCGCGGGCGAGTGCGAGTACTCTTCCAGGAAATGATGTTCCACGACCCAGGCGTGGTCATAGCCCAGCCGGTCGGCGGTCTCGAGCTGCGTCAGGGCGTTCTGATAGAGCCGGAGTTCGTCGCCCTCTTCCCACGGGCGCGGCAGCTGCAGCTCGTAAAAGATGCCGAATTTCATGATGCCGCTCCCCAATTTCGCCTGTTGTTTTCGCTCAGTGTAGTGGCGGCTGCCTTCAAGTCTAGCCTCGGCCGCGAAACCGCAATTCCGCGTCACGGAAGCCTGCTTGCATGGAACGGGCGAATGGTTAGCTTTATGCTTCTCGTGAGTCGCGGCCCCCTCGCCCGCTCCGCTATCTGGACCCCATGACCATCTTTACGCCGCATCAGGATTCCGCGCTCAACGCCGTTGCCGACTGGCTGAAGGCCAAGCCCGGCAGAAACGGCACCCCGCCCGTGTTCCGCCTGTTCGGCTATGCCGGCACCGGCAAGACCACGCTGGCGCGGCACATCGCCGACGGCGTCGATGGCGAGGTGAAGTTTGCCGCCTTCACCGGCAAGGCGGCGCTGGTGATGCGCAACAAGGGTTGCGACAACGCCTCCACCATCCACTCGCTG
>DATCXE010000020.1:0-6713 GCA_036565985.1 Bradyrhizobium sp. | reverse complement strand
GTGACGCGCGGCGCCAATGGCGTCACCTGGCGCGGGAACGATGTCGTTCGTCACCAACCGGCCTATGCGGTCACCGCCGTCGACACGACGGGGGCGGGTGACGTGTTTCACGGCGCCTACGCGTTGGCCATCGGTGCCCGGCTGGCGGCAGATGATGCCACATCGTTTGCTGCCGCGGCGGCGGCGCTCAAATGCACCAGGCCGGGCGGACGCGCCGGCATCCCCTCGCTTGAAGATTGTCTTGTATTTCAAAGGAACGGCCAATGAGAACGATCGGAAAAACACGCGGACTTGCACGGCTCGCGGATGCCGACGGTCACTTTCGCATGGTGGCGCTCGACCAGCGGCCGCCGATGTTCGACGCGATCGCGCAGGCGAAGAAGATTACCAGGGATCAGGTCGCCTATGCCGACGTGACCGCGGCCAAGCGGCTGCTGGTCGAAGCCCTGGCGCCGCATTGCAGTTCGATGCTGTTCGATCCGAATTTTGCCGTGCCTGCCGCGATCGATCTGCTGCCGGCGCGCTGCGGGCTGATCATGACCCTCGAAGAGCATCGCGTCGAGGAGACGTCCGGCGGACGCAAGTCTCGCGTCATCGACAACTGGAGCGTTGCAAAAATTCGCGCGATGGGCGGTGACGCGGTCAAGGTGCTGGCCTGGTACCGGCCCGACGCGGAACCCGCGGTCATCGAACATCAGAAGCGTTTTGTCCGTGAAATCGGCGAGGAGTGCCGCCGCAACGATATTCCTTATGTGCTCGAACTCCTGGTCTATCCCTTCCTCGGCAGCGCCAATCACACGGCCGACTATGTCGAATCGCCGGGCAAGCTGCCGGCCCTGGTGATCGAAAGCGTGCGCGAGTTCGCCAGGCCCGAATATGCCGTCGACCTTCTCAAGCTCGAAAGTCCGCTTGCAGCCAACACCCTGCCGACGCGGGATGGCGGCAAGGCGGCGGCCGCCGCGCAAGCGGAATTCGATGCGGTCGGCGACATATGCCGTGAGCACGGTTTGCCCTGGGTGCTGCTATCCGGCGGCGCCGCGCCGGACAAATTCGAGCGGGTGCTGCAATACGCCTATGCGGCGGGGGCGGGCGGCTTCCTGGCGGGACGGACCATCTGGCTCAATGCCGTGCGGTCCCATTTTCCGGACCTCGACGCCGTTGCCGCCGAGTTGCGGAATGAAAGCGTCGGGATACTCGACCGCTTGAGCGGGCTGACGAAATCGGAAGCCACTTCCTGGACCGCGAACTACCCGACGTTCGATCACGTCAAGGCGGAGGGAGACTTCGCCCGGGCTTACTAGAGCGCCCCGTTCGCACTACTCGATGACGATGCGCGGCGGCGGCCGCTGCGCCGCGCCGGTCACGATCGAGGTCCAGATTTCGCGCGCGATGCCGATGTAGTGCTTCGCGTGGATGCCGTCGGGCTCGATGGCGACAATCGGGCGGCCATCGTCGGAGGTTTCGCGAATCTGGATATCGAGCGGGATCTCGCCCAAAAACGGAATCCCGCGGGCTTCGGCCTCGGTCCGCGCGCCGCCATGACCGAAGATCGGCGTGACGCGGTTGCAGGCCGGGCAGCAGAAGCTCGACATGTTTTCGATCAGGCCCAGGATCGGGATGTTCACCTTATCGAACATTGCGATGCCGCGCCGCGCGTCGATCAGGGCGATGTCCTGCGGGGTCGAGACGATGACGGCGCCTGCCAGCGGCACCTGCTGCGCCATGGTGAGCTGGGCGTCGCCGGTGCCCGGCGGCAGATCGACGACAAGAATGTCGAGGTCGTTCCACGCCACTTCGCGCAGCATTTGCGTAATGGCTGAGATCACCATCGCTCCGCGCCAGATCATGGCGCTGTCTTCCTCGACCAGAAATCCAATCGACATCACCTTGACGCCGAACCGCTCCATCGGCTCCAGCATGCGCGGGCCGAGTTGCCGCGGCTTGCCGCGCATGCCGAACAGTTTCGGCAGCGATGGACCATAAATGTCGGCGTCGAGAATGCCTGTCTTCAGTCCCAGCGCCGCGAAGCCGAGCGCGAGATTGCAGGAAGTGGTGGATTTGCCGACACCGCCCTTGCCGGAGGCAACGGCAATGACGTGCTTGACGCCGGGAAGGCCGGCGGCCCTCGACGTCGCGCGGGCCTTGAGATCTGGAGGGGATGCGGACACGGGCTGCTTACGATCCGGACGGACCGTCCTTCTTTGCTTCGCGCGCACGCAGGTAATCTTCCGTTGACATCACCGGCGGGCGTTGCGGCGCTGCATGCGGATCGAAACTCTCGTTCACGACGGCTTCGACGCGGCAATCCGCGCACATCTTGATGACGTCGAGACGTTTGGCGTTGGCACCCTGGAACATCCAGTGCTTCTGGCCGCCGAGCTTGGCCAGCACGCGGTCGATCGAACTTTTCGTGCCGAAGGGCTTGCCGCAGGCGATGCAGTTGAACGGCTCTTCCTCCTTGAGCACGCGAAGCGGCGTGTCCCAGGCCTGAAAGTCGAGACGCGGCTCGATGGTGATGACCTTCTCGGGGCAGGTGGACTGGCAAAGCCCGCATTGCACGCACAGGCTCTCGGTAAAGCGCAGCATCGCGCGATCGGGATTGTCCGACAGCGCGCCGGTCGGGCAGGCGGTGACGCAGGCGTGGCACAGCGTGCAACCATCGACGTCAAGCTTCACGCCGCCGAAGGGCGCGGCCGGCGCCAGCGGCACGACATCGACGGGCGTGGGAGCTGCGTGGTGAAGCTCGCGAAAAATCGTTTCGAGCACGCCACGCTTGGCGCCACGCGGAACGAAGCCGGCAGGTTTTTCCGTTGCGACGCCGCGAGGCGCGGCGTCGAGCGCGGCGCGCAGTTGATCCGGATCGTCGGTCTCGATGATCCGGACCAGGCCAGCGCCGAAGCCAAGTGCCGAAACAATGCTGTCGGATGTTTCGACCGCGCGGCGCAGTGCGGTGATGTCGTGGCGCGGCTTGCCACGCGTCACGATCGCGACGCCGCTGCCGCCATAGGCAAACGCCGCCGCCAGCATTTCCGGCCCGAGCTGCGTCACTTCGTTGACCTGCAACGGAAGCACGTCGGCCGGCAAGCCGACGCCGAACCGCGCCAGCGCGTCGATGATTTCCTCGCCGTGCTCGCCGTCATGAAACAGCACGACGGGGTCGTTTCCGCCTGCCTTGCGATAGGTCTGCAACAGCGTCCGCAGCCGCCGCATCAGCGCATCCGCACTCGGCAGTGCATAGGATGCGGCGCCGGTCGGGCAAACCGATGCGCACGAACCGCAGCCGGCGCATACATTGGCGTCGATCGCCACTGCATTGCCGTTCGGCGTAATCGCGCCGGTGGGGCAGAGATCGAGGCATCGCGTGCATCCGGTGATCGAAGAGCGCGAGTGCGCGCAGAGCGATGCTTCGAAATTGATGTAGCGCGGCTTGTCGAAGGTGCCGACGAGGTTGCCTGCATCCGCGATCGCGCGCTCGACGGCGGCCTTGTCGCGCGGATCGGCGCGCAGGTAACCCGGGCGCAGATCATGCGCGGGAAACAACGGGTTGCCGCCCGACAGATCGAGGATCAGATCGCAGGTCGAGGTCGCGCCGTCGCGCGGCGATCCGAACACAAGCTTCGCGCGCGAGGAGGGCTGCGGCAGCGCGTAATCGTCGATCGCAAGCTCGAACTGCCCGAGATGTCCGCGGGCATTGCGGATCGTGCCCTTGAGGACCGGGAATTCATTCGTTCGGCGCGGCATTACGTCGCCGGGCCTGGTGAGAAGCACGGTAATGTCCAGGCGCTCGGCGAGACGCTGCGCCGCCTCGATGGCGACCTCGTCGCGGCCATAGATCAGTGCGACGCCGGTGCTCTCGAGCGTCACCAATGAAATCGGCGGCATGTCTTCGCCCGCCGCGGCAATCAGCGCCGCGGCCTTCGGACCTGCAGCGGCGGCGTCCTTCGACCAGCCGCCGGTCTCGCGGATGTTGACGAAGGTGAGCTGGGCTTGCGGAGAATTCTCCGCGACTTCCCGAAACAGCGGAGCTTCCTGGGTGCAGGCGACCGTGATCGGCGAACCGCTGGCGAGCGCCTGCTTGAAGCGGTCGAGTTCGAGACCGCAAAGCTGGTTCGCCTGCGTGATGTCAGCCGCGCAGCCGCGCGCAATCGCTGCCGAATCCAGCGGCATGGTCTTCTCGCAGCTGCAAATCAGGAGACGAGACGCCGACGCACTCATTTTAGATACCCTGAACTCCGTGCACCAAACGGACGGTTGCTTCGTCCCACGGTTCTGCGGTAACCGCTCCGGGAAATATCTGCAAGCTACAATGGCCGCTCGCGCGGCCGGCCTGCGCGGGATACCATACACCCGCGGATCGTCCAGCATTCAGGGATTAGTTCTGCGTGATCGCTCGCCCCAGGGAAACGGAACAGACGCTCGACCTGCCGCCCGGCTATACTTTGGTCGCGTTGCGCGAACTCGGCGATGCATTTGCGCATGGCTGCGACATTGCGGCGGAGGCGGGCGCCGGAACGCTGGTATGGGTGCGACGTTACGACCTGGTCGAGTTCGCCGTCGTGCTCGAGCCCGACGAACCGCTCAAATCGGCGCGACGGGCGTTCTTCGCCGGAATGAATGCGGTGGCGGATGCGATTGCCGCGCATTGTCCGCCGGAGCGGGAGGTCAGCTTCGACTGGCCCGATGCCATCAGGTTCGATGCGGGATTGCTCGGCGGCGGGCGGCTCGCCTGGCCAAAGGACTGCGCCGAGGACGAGGTGCCGGCCTGGCTGGTTTTCGGCGTGCTCCTGCGCGCGGCGGACATGGTGCACGTCTCGGAGATGCAGGCCGCTTCCGGCGTGTCTCTGCTGAGCGAAGGTTTCGAGCTGGTCGATACCGATGCCATCATCGAAAGCTTTACCCGCCATCTGATGACCGCGTTCGACCGCTGGAACGAGCGTGGGTTCGAGGCGATTGCGCGTGATTACCTGGAGCGCCTTCCAAAGCGCAAGGCAGGCGAGATCAGGGGGATCGACAGCAATGGCGACCTGCTGGTCAGCCTGCCGGCCGGTCGCGGCCCGCCAGAGCGGACCGGCCTTGGGGATGCGCTCGAAAAGGCCAACTGGTATGATCCGCAGTCACGCGGTCCGAAATTCGGATGAGGCGGACATGCTGAAATTTCCGCGAACCATCAGGCTGGACCCTTCCGATACGTTCGTCTTCGAGCGGGCGGCGGAACCCGGCGAATGGGCGGTCTCCGGCGCGTTTGTCTTCTGGAACAGGGAACCTGAAACGCTTAGCCAGAAGCAGCGCGTGGCGCTGCGTTCGGGCTTTCTCGGGATCGACAGTCTGGGATGGTCGACCCTTGCCATCGTCACCGAAGCCACCGAAGCCGAAAGGCAGACGATGATCGAGCGTCTCGCCGTGCAACTGATGGAGAAATTCGGGGCGCCGGACGCCGATGCCGCGCGCCTCGCCGCCGAAGAAGAGATCGCATTTGCGGCCTCGCTGTGCGAGCATCCGCCGCAGACCCTGCTTGCGGTGCAGCGCAGCGTCGAGAATGGCGAAATCCGCGAGCGCTTTCGTACCCTGAAGCCGCGGCAGGCGGCGGCGGATGCCGATCGGTTGCACGCCCATGCCAGCGCCTTTACGTTCCATGAGGTCGAAGGCGACGTTGAGCCCGCAGAGGAGGTCGATCTGCTTGGATTGATCCGGACCGACCGCATGACCGGGGATCGCACATGAGAGAATTCTGGGTCGCCTCGGGCCATCATCTGACGCGCCGCGCCGATCACGGCGGGCTGGTCGCGACACCCGAACTCATCATGGCCTATCTGGCGCGGCCTGAGTTGATGCCGCCGGCTGATGCCTGCGAGGCGGAGCAAAATCTGCATGCGAGCCTGCTGGCGGATCCGCTTCGGCCGGTCTCGGGAGCGGACATTGCGGCGATCGCCGACGCCGATGCGCGCGAGAACTGGGCCTTCATGATGAATTTCCGCGACCGGCTGATGGCGGCGCCGTCGCTCGAGGCGGTTTATGTCGCGCTGGCCCGCAAGGGCGCCGGCGACCTGCCACCGATCTTTCTGTCGCAGCTTTGCCACCTCATTCTGCGCAATGCGCTTGAGGGATGCGAGGATCCATACGTGCTGCGCGCGGCCGAGCTGTTCTATCGCAGCCAACTTGCGGCCGTTCATGACGGCACGTTGTTGCTGGCCGATGCGGAAGTCGTCGAGGCGGAGCAGCATGCGCAGCATGACCTGCACTCGTCGCCGCTCACGGCCATGCTGCAGCCCAAGGCGTTCGGCGAGATGGACGTCATGGACGACGAAAACGCCTGGACCTACTGGTCACGTTCGGACGCACATGCGATGGCGATGAATCTCGGCGGCAACGCCATGGCGCGCGCCGGGCTCTGCCGGGTCATCGAGCGCTGGATTGGTCATCTGCTCGGCATCGCCGTCAACGTCGAGACCATAGCCTCGATCGAGGATCGCGACTGGCGCTGGTTCGTGGGTCTCGACAGCGAGGCAACACGAATTGGCAACGCGCTGTGGCACGGCGAACGGCTGGACGGCAGCGTCACGGAGCGCATCGTCGCCCTGATGCGGCTGAACTTCGAGGATACCCGGCTGGTGGATGAACGCGTCGGCAACAAGCCGGTCTACCTCATCCTCGCGATGGGGGCGGACAAGGTCGTGAGGCTGAAGCCGCAAAATCTGATCGCGGGGCTGCCGCTT
>DATCXE010000804.1:0-13479 GCA_036565985.1 Bradyrhizobium sp. | reverse complement strand
TGCCGCGGACCAATTCGTATGTTCGGTTTCAACCTGTCCAACCTCTGGGCCTTGCACGCATTGGTAATGGCGCGAACCTGCATCAATCACAATTGGCGCCGGGCAACAATGCCGTTTCGTCGCGCGGAATAAGCGCGTGCTTGCCAGCGCCGAATCCGCTTGCGAAACTCCGCCACAACAAGACTCGGCCAAAGCAGGACTCGACCACAACAAGACTCGGCCCAAACAAAAAGACGGGAGAAAACGATGCCGGTTCGCATGCAAAACCTGGTGGCCCTGACGGCGCTTGCCATTGGCGCCATGGTCGCCACCACAGCCCACGCACAGAAGAAATATGATTCCGGCGCCAGCGATACCGAAGTCAAGATCGGGAACATCATGCCGTATAGCGGCCCGGCGTCGTCCTACGGCGTGATCGGCAAGACCGAAGAAGCCTTTTTCAAGATGATCAACGCCGAGGGCGGTATCAACGGCCGCAAGATCAATTTCATCACCTACGACGACGCTTACAGTCCGCCGAAGGCGATCGAGCAAGCACGCAAGCTGGTGGAGAGCGATGAGGTCCTGTTGATCTTCCAGCCGCTCGGTACGCCGTCCAATTCGGCGATCATGAAATACATGAACGCAAAGAAAGTGCCGCAGCTTTTCGTCGCCTCCGGTGGAACCAAGTTCGGCGATCCCAAGAACTTCCACTGGACGATGGGTTTTCAGCCCAATTACCAGAGCGAGGGACGCATCTACGCCAAGTACATCAGGGACAAGTTTCCCAACAGCAAGATTGCGGTGCTCTGGCAGAACGATGACGCCGGCAAGGACCAGTTCAAGGGCCTGAAGGACGGCCTCGGCGACAAGGTCAGCATGATCATCGCCGACAAGTCTTACGAAGTCAGCGATCCCAGCATCGATTCGCAGATCGTGGCGCTGCACGATTCCGGCGCGGACATCTTCTTCTCCTGGGCCGCGCCCAAGGGATCAGCGCAGGCGATCCGCAAAGTGGGCGAATTGAACTGGAAGCCGAAATTCTTCCTGGCCAATACCGCTACGTCGGTGGCTTCGGTGCTCAAGCCGGCCGGTCTCCAATATGCCAGGGACATCATTTCGACGGCCTATCTGAAGGACCCGACCGATCCGACCTGGGATAAGGATCCGGCAGTCGTGAAGTGGCGGGCGTTCATGGACAAATATTATCCCGATGGCGACAAGACCAACGCCAACAACCTCTACGGCTATGTGCAGTCGGAAGCGATGCTGCAGGTTCTCAAGCAGTGCGGCGACAATCTCACTCGCGAGAATGTCATGAAGCAGGCCGCCAACCTGAAGAATTTCCACTCCGACCTGATGCTGCCCGGCATCATGGTCAACACCTCGCCGGAGGACTATTTCCCGATCGAGCAGATGCAGTTGATGAAGTTCAACGGCGAGGCGTGGGAGCTGTTCGGTGATGTCATCACCGGCGAAGTCGGTCACTAAAGCGCGGTGTTGACCTGGTTCGCAGGATGGGTAGAGCTAACGGAGGCGTCACGGTGCGGCGCCTCTGTGGCCGTCACTATCCCGGAATGTCCGGCTCCACGAGCAGCGCGAACTGCGCGAGCGATTGTTGCCAGCCGAGATAGCAGGATTCGACCGGGATCATCGGCGGCAGGTTCGCCTGCTCGATGTTGATTTCGGTTCCGCAGGAAACTGCCTTCAGGGTGACGGTGACCTCCATGACCCCGGGCAGATTGGGGTCGTCGAAGCGGTCGGTGTAGCGGATGCGCTCGTTGGGCACGATCTCCAGAAATTCGCCGCCGAACGAATGGCCTGTGTTCGTGGTGAAATTGTTGAACGACATCCTGAACGTTCCGCCGACCTTTGCCTCGAAATGATGGACCTTGCAGGTGAAGCCATAGGGCGGCAGCCACTTGGCCATCGCGTCCGCATCGAGGAAGGCGCGAAATACCTTCTCCGGCCGGGTGGCGAGGACACGATGCAAACGAACGGTATTGCCTTGGGGCATGACGTTATTTTCTCCATGACCGAGCGGAGTATATCGCAGGATTTGCTTGGGTTGGCTCAGTCTCTGCCACTAGGACGCCTGGCCTTGCCACGTGCCGACACGGTCCAGAAAATATTTGAGCGACTCGGGGTGCGCGCCGGTTTCGCTTCAGGTGACCATGGAACGGGGAGGGTAGAATTGGGGAGTATTCCGCGCGCGATCGACAAGCGCGCAAGCCAGACGGCGCGATGCTAGCCTGAGCTCAGCCTCACGCCCGCACGCAGGAACTTCTGCGGGTCAACGGCATCGCCGTCGATCCGGGTTTCATAATGCAGGTGCGGGCCGGTGGAGCGGCCGGTGGAGCCGACCGCGCCGATCACCTGTCCGATCTTGACGACATCGCCGACCTTGACGTGAATCTCCGACAGATGGCCGTAGCGGGTCGACAATCCATTGCCATGGTCGACTTCCACCATGCGGCCATAGCCGCCCATCCATCCCGATGACGAGACCTTGCCGTTCGCGGTGGCGCGAACGGGATCGCCGGTGGCGGCGCGGAAATCTAGGCCGGTGTGCATGGCCGGCCGGCCGAGGAAGGGGTCGCTGCGGACGCCGAAGCCGGAGGTAAACTCGACCTCGCCGACAACTGGCTTGCGAAACGGCACCAGCGTCAGCGTCGCGTTGAGCCGCTGCATCTGGGTGCGGGTGACGTTGATCCGGTAGAGCTGCCGCTCGAACGCGCCGGCGTCGGCCGAAAGCTTTACCGGCACGAACGGGCCGCCCATGGCGGAGCGCGGCGTTGCCGCTTCCAGTTGCGCCAGGTTGAGCCCGAGATCGGTGAACACGCCGCGCATCCGGCGGACGCGGGATTCCATGCTGTCCTCGACCGCACTCAAGGCCGCCATTTGCCGCCGCTCGACGCCATCGAGAGATGTCTGCAGCCGGACAAGGACGTTGTCGACGCCTTGCGCCTTGGCAAACTGGTTGGGTTGCGCCTTGATGGTCGTGGGGGCGCGCGATTCCAGGCGCGCCTCACGATCCGGCGGCGCCACGAAGATCACGGTGTCGCTGATCGGCGAGGGTTTTGGGGTGCCGGACGAGGGCGTATCAGCGGCGGCGCCGCGGGCAGGCGCACGGGTAGATCCGGTGGCCGCAGCATCCGGGATTGCGCCGAGCGCGGTGGCGCGCGATTCGAGCGCGGTCTGGCGGCGCATGATCTGGTCGAGTTTCTGGTCGAACTGTTCCTGATCGAGTAGCTGGCGGCTGGTGGTACGATCGACCTTTGCGCGCAACTCTGCGATGCGGTCTTCGTAGGCGTATTGCATCTCGGCCTGGCGGGCGATCAGCCGCGTCAGGACGTCGTCGCGAAACGCGAAATAGGTGGCGGTCGCCGCCGACCACATGCCGAGCAGGACGATGGTGCCGACCACGATCCAGAACACCACGGGTCCGAATCGAACCTGCTTGCCGGCATGGACGATGGCGTAGCCATGACGGTCGAGGACGGCTGCGGCGGCTTGTGGGGCGGGGCGCCGGGGCGGCGCCCGGCCGTGATCATGGGGATGGTGGTGGTCGGAACGATGACCGGAACGGTACGACATCGGCACTCCCGCGCCGGTCGGAGATGAGTTCCGTACGGCTCAATTTACGCTGCCGATTTGACCCGCTCATGGTTAATTTTTGGAAAAGAGGGCCTCCAAATCAGGCCTCGCGAACCGCAGCCAGCACCTCGTCGGCGTGGCCGTCGACCCGGACATTGCGCCAGATCCTGGCGATCCGCCCGTCGGCGCCGATCAGAACCGTGGTCCGAATAATTCCCATGAAGCTCCTGCCATACATCGATTTTTCGCCCCACGCCCCATAGGCCTCGAGCATCTGATGGGTCTCATCCGAGATCAGAGGAACCGAAAGCTGGTGCTTGTCGCGGAAGGATTCCTGCGCCTTGACGCTGTCGGCCGAGACGCCGAGCACGGCGGCGTCTTCCTCGGCGAATGCGCCGTTGAGCCGCGTGAAATCGATGGCCTCGCGGGTGCAGCCGGGGGTGTCGGCGCGCGGGTAGAAAAACAGCACCAGTTTCTTGCCGGCGAAATCGGCGAGGGAGACGCTGCCGCCACCGTCGCGCGGCAACTGGAAGGCGGGGGCAACCGCGCCCTCGATGGCGCGTTCAGCCGGTCCGGTCTCGGGAACCGGCGGACGATCCGCCTCAAGGGGCTCTCGGGGAGCCGGCTCGGGGAGAATCTCCCTGGGCGGCGCGAATGCGTTGGATTTTAACGATTTCGATGGGGCCTTGTGCGACGCTTTGTCCGAAGCGGCTTTGGGCGTTCGGGTTGTCTTCCGGGCTGGCTTCTTGCCGGCAACCTTCACGGCTCCCTTGGTCGCCGTCTTGCCGGCCTTGGTCTTGCTGGCCTTGGCCGCCGGCTTCCTGGCCGATGCCTTCGAGCCACGGGCGGTCTTTGCCGCCGCCGGCTTTGCACCGGATGCCCGGTTGGGCTTCCCGGTGGAAGCCTTGGAGGATTTCTTGCGCGTTTTCTTGGACATACGCCTTCCTTTCGTCGCTTTCCGCGGATCAACCATTAGGGTATTGCGGATCTTGTCCCTAATCGTCGGATTCGCTCCGGCGGCCAGGCAAGTTTGATGACCTCGGAGTACAGTTACAAGGATCTCGACGCACCACCCCGCTCGTTAACGGGGGCACCCAATCAACCCTTGGGCCCGACCACGAGTAACAGTATTAATCGAGGATTGGCAGCGATGCCGGCACAGGAGCGTTCGATATCGATCGATCGGCGCGTCCATGACGGCGATCAACCTCATCGCCAGTACCGAGAGGCCCAGTACCGAGAGGCAATGGCTAGGAATACTTCGCCCAAGGGGTCGAATCCGCGTGCCGAGGCCCAGATCCCCCGTTGGGATGATGCGGCCGGCTGGGACCACGAGAACGACGAGGCGGCGTGCAACCGCGCGCGTCGGCTGCTGTCGCGGCCCAGTTCCGGATTCGATCGGCTCGGCTACAGGTTTGCAGCACTGCAGCGGTGGATGACCGGCGAACGCTGGGTCAAGCGCCTGGGCGTCGTAATCGCCGTGATGGCGGCGGTCTTCGTTACCTGTTTCGGCGGGCTGTGGTGGCGGCTCGGCGCCGGGCCGATCAATCTCGACCTCGCGACGCCGTGGCTTGCAGCCGCCATCGAGGACAATATCGGCCACGGTAATACGGTCGAAGTCGGCGGCACGCAGATCGAGCGGGTCGGACGAATCAGGATTGCGGTGCGCATCCGCGACATCGTGGTTCGCGACCGCGATCACGCCGTCGTTGCCACTGCACCCAAGGCCGAGGTGAAACTGTCCGGCACCGCGCTCCTGCTGGGGCGGCTGCGCGCCGAGAGCCTCAATCTGGTCGATGCCGAACTCGCCGTGCGCATTACACCGGATGGCCAGGTCACGGTGTCCGCCGGCGAAACCGCAAAGCCGCTGGCGACCGGCGTCGCCTCGAAACGAGATGCAGGCATTGCCCCCACATTTCCGCGTCAGCCGCCGGCACCCGCGCCGGGTGTCGCAGCAGCGGCGCCTGACCCGACACAAAGCGGCTTGCTGGCCGGCCTCGACTGGCTCGACAGCCTCAGCCTGACCGGGCTCGATGGCCAGAACCTGAATGAGATCGGCCTCAAGAACGGCAATCTGGTCGTCGACGACCAGCAGCGCGGCAATAAATGGACGTTCGAAAACATCAGCCTGAGCATGCGCCGGCCAAGCGGCGGCGGGGTAGCGGTTCGGCTTGGCGAGGAGGGCGCCAATCCATGGTCGCTGCGGGTCGTGGTCGGGCCGCAGCAGAACGGCGTCAGGTCGGTCGATCTTCGCGCCGACAAGGTGCCGGCCGCCAACATCCTGCTGGCGATGCGGGTGAAGGACCTCACCTACAGCGCGGACCTGCCGCTGTCCGGTGAACTCAAGGGCGAACTCGGTCGTGACGGCCTGCCGACCTATTTCCGCGGCAAGGTCAACGCGGGCGCCGGGCACTTGATCGACACCGATACGCCCGACTATCCGATGGCGATCGATTCGGCGGAAATGAGCGTCGAATGGGATTCGGGACGGCGCGTGCTGGTCGCCCCCTTCAAGATCGTTTCCGGTACCAACCGCATCACGCTGCTCGCCCATCTCGAACCGCCGAACGGCAACATCACGGATTGGCAACTGGGCTTCAGCGGCGGCACGATCGTGCTGGCCGGCGACGAGAAAGAACAGCCGCTGATCTTCAACCGCATCTCCATCGGCATGCGGTTCGACACCGACCGCAAGCGCGTGCTGCTCACCCAGGCCGATATCAGCAATGGCGAAATCGGTGTCGCCGGCACCGGCAGCATCGACTATGCGAACGAGGCCCGGCTCCAGCTCGGCTTTGCCGGCACGCCGATGTCGGCGTCTGCGCTGAAGCGGATGTGGCCGGTCCTGATCGTGCCTGAAGTGCGCGAATGGGTGATCGAGCGCATCGAGAAGGGGGCGCTCCAGCGCATCGAGGTCGGCGTCAATTCGCCGGTGCGCAACCTCTCGCGCAAGGGCCCGCCGATTCCGGACGATGGCCTGGCCGTCAACATCGTGGCATCCGGCGTCACGGTGCGACCGGTCGATGAAATGCCCCCGGTTCGCGATGCGGATCTGAAAGCGCGGGTTACCGGGCGGACCGCGACCGTCACGATCGGGCAGGGCGTTGCCGATACGCCGGGCGGCCGCAAGATCAACATTTCCGATTTCACGTTCGAGGTGCCGGACATGGCGCCGAAGCCGTCGCCGTCGAAGGTGAAGTTCAGGGTCGATGCGCCGGTGCCGGCCGCCGCCGAGATTCTCGCCTCCGACCGCCTCAGCGACGTCTCCGGCACCCTGATCGACCCGAATTCCAGCAAGGGCAACCTGACTGCCTCCATTACGATGGGCATGCCGGTCAAGGGCTCGATGACCAAGGCGGACACCACCTACGCCGTCACGGCCGATCTCGCCGGATTTGCCGCCGACAAGCTCGTGATGAACCAGAAGCTGGAAGCCAACACCCTGAAGGTGGTCGCCAACAACGCCGGCTATCAGGTCAAGGGCGACGTCAAGATCAACGGGCAGCCGGCCTCGCTGGATTATCGCAAGCCGAGCGAGGGCGACGCCGACATCAGGCTGCAGGCGACGCTGGATGATGCAAGCCGCGCGCGCCTCGGGCTCGATCTGGGATCCGCCGTCAGCGGCTCCGTCCCGATCAAGGTCGTCGGCAAGATCGGCGATCACGACAGCCGCGTTGGCATCGAGGCCGACCTCACCTCGTTGAGGCTCGATAATATCCTGCCGGGCTGGGTCAAGGTGCCGGGCAAGTCGGGCAAGGCTTCCTTCAACGTGGTCAAGAAGGAACAGTCGACGCTGTTCCAGGATATCGTCGTCGAAGGTGGCGGCGCTTCGATCAAGGGATCGCTGGAAGTCGACCAGAACGGCGACCTCATGAGCGCGAATTTTCCGACCTACGCGCCCTCCGACGGCGACAAGACGACGCTGAAGGCCGAACGCAGCGCCGATGGCGTCGTCAAGGTCACGATGCGCGGCGACGTGTTCGACGGCCGCGGTTTCCTCAAGTCGGCGATCACCGGCAAGGAGGCCGACGCCAAGAGCAAGACCAAGCATACCGACTTCGATATCGACGTGAAACTCGGCGCGGTGGCGGGCTTCAACGGCGAGGCGCTGCGCAGCGTCGACAGCAAGTTTTCACGCCGCAACGGCATCGTGAAGAACTTTACGCTCGCCGGCAAGATTGGGCGCGATACGAGTTTGACGGCGGATCTGCGCGGCCGTGGCCAAGGGCAGGGACGCGACGTCATTATCCTGCAGACCAACGATGCCGGCGCCTTCTTCCGCTTCACCGACATGTATTCCAAGCTGGTCGGCGGACAGCTCTCGCTCGCGCTGGAGCCGCCGACGGTCGAACCCAGCGCCAAGGAAGGCCTGATCAACGTCCGCGACTTCTCGATCAAGGGGGAAGGCTCGCTCGACCGTGTCGCCGCCGGCGGTTCAACGGGTACTCCGAGCGGCGTATCGTTTTCGGCGTTGCGCGCCGAATTCACCCGGCAGAACGGACAACTCACGATCCGCGACGGCGTCGTGAAGGGGCCGATCATCGGGGCGACCATCGAAGGCAGCATCGACACCGTCGCCAACCAGGTCCGGATGAGCGGCACCTTCGTTCCGATGTACGGCCTGAACAACATGTTCGGCCAGATTCCCGTCCTCGGCCTGTTCCTCGGCAACGGCAACAACGAGGGCCTGATCGGCGTGACCTACGAGGTCGTGGGAACGCCGGGTGCACCGGTGCTGCGCGTCAATCCGATTTCGGCGATCTTTCCGGGCGTGACGCGAAAGATCATGGAATTCAACACCGGCAAGCCGAACAACGCGATCGAATTCCCGCCGACCAATAACTAGCGTCGCAGCGCCGGCACCACCAGGAACGGGATCAATCCCAGCACCAGGTTGACCAGCGCGAAGACGAACAGCGCGTTGTAGCTGTGGGTCCAGTCATGGATCAGGCCGCCGGCCCACGAGCCCAGTCCCGATCCGAGGCCGCTGCCGATCGAGATCGTGCCGTAGATGGTGCCGACGCGCTCGCCGCGAAAGATGTTCAGTGCGGTCGCCGTGATCAGCGGGCCGCGCGAACCGATCATGCTGCCGAACGAGACGACAAAACCCGTCAGCAGCCAGTAGTTCGGATAATATTGCAGCAGCCAGAGCAGGATGATGCCGACGATCGAGACGCCGTAGCTGAACAGCACGGACGGCCGGCGGCCGATGATGCCGTCCAGCGTCGAGACCCCGAGCATGCCGAACAACAGGATCACGCCGGAAAAGCCCCATGCGGTGGCCGCCTGCAATGGCGGGAATCCGGCATCGATCAGATAGGCGACGATCTGCGCCGTGATCGCGTACATCGCGACGGCCGTAAAGAAGAAGGTCGAGAACAGCGCCCAGAAAGTGTGGTGCAGCATCGCGCTCTTCAGCGTCCAGCCATTGTCGACGAATCCGGTGTCGGCCTTCTGCGCCATGCGCGGCGAGCCGGCGGCGAACATCCGCCACGGCAGCAACAACAGCGGCGCCAGCATGCACAGCGCCACGATGCCGAACCATTGATAGGCGTCGCGCCAGCCGATCCGGTCGATCAGCAGTTGCGACGTGGGCAACAGCACGAGGATGCCCACACCCGTCGCGGAGTAGAGGATCGCCATCGCGGTCGGCAAGCGCCGACCGAACCAGCGCCCAAGCAGGATCGAACTCGGCACGTTGCCGATCAGTGCAATGCCGATCCCGACGCAGAGGCCGGTCGAAAGCTGGAACTGCCAGAGCGCCTGCGCGCGCGAAGCAAACAGGAAGGAGCCGGCAAGCAGCAATAGCCCGAGCGAATAGGTGAGGCGCGGCCCGGAGCGGTCGAACAGCCGGCCGACCAGCGGCGCCATCAGCCCGCCGGCGAGCCAGGTCAGCGAATAGACCGAGACCACCTCGGCGCGGTCCCAGGAGAAACTCTCCGAAATCGGTTTGAGGAAAACCGTAAAACTGTCGCCGAGCCCGCGGCCGAGCATCTGCAGCACGAAGCACAGCGCCAGCACGCCGAGCGCGGTGCGCGCCGGTTCCGGCGCACTGGCGGTCGTATTTCGCCCCAGCTTGTCCTTGTTCATGCAGCCTAGGGAGCGCGTTTCCGCGGTCCCTCACAAGGCTCAAAAATGAATACGCCTATGCGGGCCGGATCAGCATTATTGCATTGTATGCCATCCAAGCCCTCATCCTGAGGAGCCGCGCAGCGGCGTCTCGAAGGATGGGCCGCGGGCCTCATGGTTCGAGACGCGCGTTCCGCGCTCCTCACCATGAGGGGCTTGTTGTCGGACTATGCCGGCTTGAGCAGGACGTGCTTTTTCTTTCCCATGGAAAGCTTGATGACGCCTTCCGGCGTGAGGCTGGACGGCGTCAGCACCATCTTCTCGTCGGTGACGGCGGCATCGTTGACGCGAAGGCCGCCGCCCTTGATCTGGCGCCGCGCCTCGCCGTTCGATGCCACGAGACCCGCTTTCACGAACAGCCCCACAACTCCTGCGCCGGCCTCGAGTTCGTCCGACGAGATTTCCACGGTCGGAAGCGACGCCGCGATCGCGCCTTCCTCGAAGGTCTGCCGCGCGGTTTCGGCGGCGGTGTTGGCGGCGTCGCGGCCGTGCAGCAGCGCGGTCGCCTCGGTCGCGAGCGCCTTCTTGGCCTCGTTGATCTCGCCGCCTTTGAGGGCGGCAAGCTTTTCGATCTCGCTCATCGGCAGGATCGTGAACAGCTTCAGAAACTTGACGACGTCGGCGTCTTCGGCGTTACGCCAATATTGCCAGAAGTCGTAAGGTGAAAACTGATCGGCGTTGAGCCACACCGCACCCTGCGCGGTCTTGCCCATCTTGGCGCCCGATGCCGTCGTCAGCAGCGGCGTGGTCAGCGCAAACAGCTGCGGCGTGCCCATGCGGCGGCCGAGATCGACGCCGTTGACGATGTTGCCCCATTGGTCGGAGCCGCCCATCTGCAACACGCAGCGCTCGCGCTTGTAAAGCTCGACGAAGTCGTAGGCCTGGCAGACCATGTAGTTGAACTCGATGAAGCTCATCTCCTGCTCGCGCTCGAGGCGGAGCCGCACCGAGTCCATCGTCAGCATGCGGTTGACGGAGAAATGCCGGCCGATGTCGCGCAGCATCTCGATCCAGTTCAGTTTCGTCAGCCACTCGGCGTTGTCGAGCATGATCGCATCGCTCGGGCCGTTGCCATAGCTCAGCACCTTGGAAAACACGCCGCGGATCGAGGTTTTGTTGGCCTCGATTTCCTCGATCGAGCGGATCGCGCGCGACTCGTCCTTGCCGGAGGGATCGCCGACCATGGTGGTGCCGCCGCCCATCAGGGTGATCGGCTTGTTGCCGCTTTGCTGCAGCCAGTACAGCATCATCATGGTGAGGTAGTTGCCGATATGCAGCGACGGCGCCGTGCAGTCGTAGCCGACATAGGCGATGGCCTCGCCCCGGGCGGCAAGAGCGTCCAGCCCCTCGAAATCGGAACATTGGTGGATGAAGCCGCGTTCCTGCAAAATGTTCAGGAAATCTGATTTAAATGCAGTCATTTGTCAGCGACTCTGATCATTCTATTTTCACGGTAATTGTAACGAGTTGCGGAACCATGGCGGAACAGGCTGCCGCAACCGTGTGCGCTGTGGCATTATAAGATGTCCGTGTTTGGCACAAGCTGGTCGTCGTCGGCGGGACGTATCGAGCAGGGCGTCGCAAAGGCACGATTACAATGATGTTGACGGCACTTGGCTTGATGAGCGGCACCTCGCTGGACGGGGTCGATGTCGCTTTGATCGAAACCGACGGCCGCCGGGCGAAGGCGCTCGGCCCCTCCGGATACCGGCCATATACCGAGATGGAGCGGAATCTGCTGCGCCAGGCGCTGTACGAGGCCGCCGAGCTGCCGGACCGTGCGGCGCGGCCGGGCTGCCTGCGCGACGCCGAATGGGCCGTCACCGCGGCGCATGCCGAGGCGGTTTCCAATTTCGTCGCGCAGCATCGCATCGGCTTCGACGACATCGACATCGTCGGTTTCCACGGCCAGACCGTGCTGCACCGGCCCGAGAAAAGGTTAACGGTACAGATCGGCGACGCGCTGGCGCTGGCCAAGGCGATCCACATCCCGGTCATGTATGACTTCCGCGCCGCCGACGTCGAAGCCGGCGGGCAGGGCGCGCCCTTCGTGCCGGTCTACCACCGCGCCCTCGCCCAGTCGCTGGAGCGGGAGGGGCCGATCGTCGTGGTCAATATCGGCGGCGTCTCCAACATCACCTATATCGACGGCGACACCCTGATTGCCTGCGACACCGGTCCCGGCAACGCCCTGATCGACGACTATATGTTCCGCTGGCTCAACCAGCGCTTCGATGCCGAGGGCCGCACGGCCGCGCAAGGCAGGGTCGATGCCGCCTGGATTTCCCGGGCGCTGAAAATGCCGTTCTTCTCGCTGTCGCCGCCCAAGTCGCTCGATCGCAACGATTTTGCCGAGTTGAGGCTCGGCGACGTGGCGCCGGAAGACGGTGTGGCGACCTTGACCGCGTTCACCGCGGCGGCGATTGCCCGCGTGGTGCCGCTGCTGCCGAAGGAGCCAAAGAGCTGGATCGTGGCCGGCGGCGGCGCGCGCAACCACACCATGCTGCGGATGCTGCGCGAGTGCCTGCAGCCTGCGACCGTCCAGGCGGCGGATACGCTGGGCTGGGCGTCGGATGCCATCGAGGCGCAGGCGTTCGGGTTTTTGGCGGCGCGCGGCCTGAAGGGCCTGCCGCTGAGCTACCCCGCCACCACGGGGGTGCCGTTTCCCATGACCGGCGGGATGATCGCGCGGCCCTGAGGTCAGATACCCGCCGGTGCGCCGCGGGTTCAAAACACAAAACATCGAAAACAACCCCATGCAAAGTAGGGCTGGAGCGCCCCTTTGCGCCACCCGGCCGATGTCATCCGGGGCGTACGACACGCCTTGTTGCTGGATCACGGTCGGCGGCCAGTTGACAGATCAATGCACGTGCATTTAAATAGATGCAAGTGCATTAATCGGAGGATGCTATGGCCGCTACCCTGAAACTGATCAGCCACAAGCTCTGTCCCTATGTGCAGCGCGCGGTGATCGCGCTGACCGAAAAGGGCGTGCCGTTCGAGCGGATCGATATCGATCTTGCCAACAAGCCGGACTGGTTTTTGAAGATTTCGCCGCTCGGCAAGGTGCCGGTGCTGCTGGTCGAGACCGCGGATGGCGAGGTGGCACTGTTCGAAAGCAACGTCATCTGCGAATACATCGAGGAGACGCAAGGCGGCGCAAAACTGCATCCGCAGGATCCGTTGCAGCGGGCCCAGCACCGGGCATGGATGGAGTTCGGCTCCACCATTCTGAGCGAGCTATGGGGCCTTGAGACGACCGGCGATCCCGCGATCTTCGAGAGCAAGCGGCAGGCGGTCGCGGCGAAGTTTGCGCGCGTCGAGGAGGCGCTCGGCCCGGGGCCATTCTTTGCCGGGAAAGATTTCAGCCTTGTGGATGCGGTGTTCGCGCCGATCTTCCGTTATTTCGACGTGTTCGATCGGCTGATCGATCTCTCGATCTTCGCGGATACGCCGAAGGTTCGGGCATGGCGCAAGCAACTGGCGCAGCGGCCGAGCGTGCGCACGGCGGTCAGCTCCGATTATCCGCAATTGCTGCATGCGTTTCTGGTGCGCCATGACGCGCATATGCTGAAGCTGGCGGCTTAGTACAGGTCTCGTATCCCGGGCGCGATGCAGCGCGTAGCGCTGCTTCGCAGAACCGGGATCCATGCTGATAATGGAAACAACAGGAAGGATAGGCTCCGGCTCTGCGGTGCACCACTTCGTGTTGCGCCGCGTCCGGGGCACGGACCAGACGTTACCGCACGTTGGCGAGACGCATGTCGAGATAGC
>DATCXE010000803.1:0-8915 GCA_036565985.1 Bradyrhizobium sp. | reverse complement strand
AGCTGAGCCGGCAGCCTGCCGCGTTCTGCCGTCAGTTCGCGCTCGATCTTGTTGCCCAATGGTCGGATCCGCGCGAACACCAGTTCCAGAAGGTCATCACGGCGGAACGCAACCGCGTGCCGGGCATTCGCGCGAAATTCGCCGATCAGTTCTATTCGCGCGAACAGCGCCTGATGACGGACTATTTCCGCGGCTTCGCGCTTGCCGGCCTGATCTCGACCACCGATCCGCGCGAAATGGCGCGGTTGCTGTCCGCCGGTTTGATCTACATTCGCCTCGAACACTATGTCATGGGCGCGCAGCCGTCGCCCCATGCCAAGGTGATGGAAGCCGTCGATCATTTCCTCGCATTCTTCCTGTCCCTGCTCGGGGTAAGCGAAGGACCCGGAGGAGCGAAGCCGGACAAGGCGACCGCCAGGCAGCGAAAGGCCAGGAGAGAGTCGCGAGGCTAGTGCCGCGCTCGGCATGTCCGACGCGCAAGCAGCATGTGAGACAAAAATGCCAGACAAGATCCGTTATGTCCGCCAGCCCAGCCCGGAATCCGCAGGCGAGGCGCCGGGCCGCGGGCGCCTCAAGGGCCGCAAGATTCTGGTCGTCGGCGGAGGGCAGCGGACGTTCGATGCGGCGACCGATCCCGTCGGCAACGGCCGGGCGATGTCGTTGCTGTTTGCACGGGAAGGCGCCCATGTCGCGGTCGCCGACATGAATCGCGAAAGCGCCGAGGACACCGTCCAGCGCATCGCGGCCGATGGCGGCCAGGCGTTTTCGATCGAAGCCGATATCGCGCGCGAGGCCGACGTCAACCGGATGATCGACGAGGCGGTGGATGGCCTCGGCGGCCTCGACGGCATGGTGCTCAACGTCGGCATCGGGGTCGGCGCGCTCGGCCTCGACGGAGTGGATCTCAGGGAGTGGAACGACACGTTTGCGGTCAACTTGACGGGACCGATGCTCTGCTGCCGCAAGGCGCTCAGGCATCTCGCGGAGGGCTCTTCGATCGTGTTCATCTCGTCGATCGCGGCGTTGCGTTCCGGTTCGCGACTGATTGCCTATGACACGTCGAAGGCTGCCCTCGGCGGCCTGATGCGCAACGTCGCCAAGGAAGGCGCACGGCGCGGCATCCGCGCCAACACCATCTGCCCGGGCCTGGTCGATACTCCGCTCGGGCGTCACACCAGCGCCGGCCGGCCGTCGCGAAGCGCGTCGGGGGCACCGTTCGGCCGGATGGCGACGGGATGGGAGATCGCCTACGCGGCGCTGTTTTTCGTCTCCGACGAGAGCGTCTACGTTAACGCCCAGACGCTGGCGGTCGACAGCGGCATCACCGGATTATAGGCCCGAAACCGGGGAGAAAATTTCATTCGCCGGCCGTCCGATCACGGCAACAAAGCCACTGCCGAACGGCGTCCGGACGAAGCGCGCATTGCTATTTTCGCAGGGATCTCGACCAGTTAGCAGCCGGGGACCATGTTGCGGGTGCGCCGTCTTTTATACGGCGCGCACGGAAGGTGAAGAGATGCGACAGGTCCATACATTGCTGCGCGGCGCGTCGTCCCGGATCAGACGGCGGCTGGCCCAGATCGTCGCCATCGCTGCCGCCAGCCTGCCGACCGCGGGCGCGTAAATTTTTCGCCGACGCGCGGATCTGGACAAGCCCGCTCTGTCGGTGGAATAACTGTCCGTGTGAAGGCCGTATACACCGAACTCCATCGCAGCCACGATCCGCAATTCTTCCTGGTGCGGGGCGTCGTCAGGCGCACCACCGAGCAGCCCGAGCGCGCCGATCGATTGCTCGCGGGATTGAAGGCCGGCAAGCACGATCTGGTCGCGCCGACCGTTTTCGGCCAGGGGCCGCGGGCGCGGGTCCACAGTGCCGAGTATCTCCGTTTTCTGGAAGAGGCCTGGGACGCCTGGACCGCGCTGGGGGATGCCGGCCCGGAAATGATCGCCAACGTGCATCCGGTGCGCAACGCCGCCACGTACCCGACCCACATCGTCGGCCGCCTCGGCTGGCACACGGCCGACACGGGCTGTCCGATCGGGCCGGGCACCTGGGCTGCGGCATGCGCGGCGACCGACGTTGCAACAACAGCAGCGCAACTCGTCATGGACGGCGAAGACGCAGCCTACGCGCTGTGTCGTCCGCCCGGTCACCATGCCTTCAGCGACCTCGCGGGCGGGTTCTGCTTTCTCAACAACAGCGCGGTGGCAGCGGCGCAGCTTCGGCTGAAGCATGAGCGCGTGGCGATCCTCGATGTCGATGTGCATCACGGCAACGGCACGCAGGGCATCTTCTACGAGCGGGCTGACGTGCTCACGGTTTCGATCCACGCCGATCCCGTCTTCTTCTATCCGTATGTGTGGGGATATGCGCATGAGCGCGGCGCCGGCCCTGGCCTCGGTGCCAATTTGAACATCCCGCTGCCGAAGGGCACTGGGGACGACGTCTATATAAGAGCGATCGGCGAGGCGGAGAAAACCATTCGCGCGTTCGCGCCGGGGGCGCTGGTGGTTGCGCTTGGTCTCGATGCCTCAGAACACGATCCGCTTGCCGGACTTGCGGTCACGACCGATGGCTTCCGGCGAATTGGTGCCGCGATCGCGCGGCTCGGCCTTCCGACCGTGTTGGTTCAGGAGGGCGGCTATTTGTCCGACATCCTTGGCGCCAATCTAACGGCGACGCTCGGCGGCTTCGAGGAAGCCCGTTAGCCTGCGAGAAATCCGCCATCGACGGCGACGACGGTGCCGGTGGCGTAACTCGACGCCGGCATGCATAGAAACGCCACCGCGCCGGCGACGTCTTCCGGCTGGCCCCAGCGCTTGAATGCGGTGCGTTCCGCGATGCGGCGATAATGCACCTGATCCTGCCGTCCGGCCTCGTTGATGCTGGTTTCGATGTAACCCGGCGCAACCGCGTTGACGCGAATGCCTTCCTCCGCCCAGGAAAGCGCCAGGGCCTTGGTCAGCATCACAACGCCGCCTTTGCTGGCGCAATAGGCGGGAATGCGCGGCAGAGCCAAGGTCGCATTCATCGACGCGATATTGACGATCGAGCCTTTGGTTCGCGCCAGCGCCGGGCGGAACGCCATGCAGGTTCGGAACGTGCCGGTGAGGTTGACGTCGAGCACCTTCATGAAGGTGGCGATCTCGTATTCCTTGTCGCGCGCCAGGATGCCGGCGCAATTGACCAGCGCGTCGACGCGTTCGTGCGCCTTCGCGAAAGCGTCTACGGCCTCATCGCTGGTGACGTCGAGCTTCTGCACGGTGAGCCCCGTGCGCGGGCGAAGCTGCGAGCGCGAGATCGCGGCATCATCGACGGCTGTTGCCGTCACGGTCGCACCGAGATCACAGAGCAGATTGGAAATCGCAGCGCCGATGTCGCCGGCGCCTCCGACGACGGCTGCATGAAAACCTGACGGCAACGAAAACAGGGCGGTCATTGGGCTGGGTTCCTTGATGGGTTCGCGTCAGGTGCGCGGCGGCGCGGTCGATTCCCGGACGATCAGGGAATAGTCGACCTCGTGATGCATGATGATTTGTTCGCCGGCCAGATGCCGGACCAGATATTCCCCGGCGCGCTGCCAGGTGTCGCCCGTCGGCACGTGGATCGTGGTGAGGCTCGGCCTGAGATGGCGGCTCCAGTCGAGATCGTCGAAGCCGACGACTGAAAGGTCGCGCGGGACCGAGAAGCCGCTGCGTTCGGCTTCCAGCAGCACGCCATAGGCGATCACGTCGTTGCCGCAGACCACGGCCGTTGGGCGGTCGTCCAGACTGAGCAGATAGCGCGCGGCCTCGCGCGCGTCGTCGAGCGTATAGGGCACCTCGGTGTGCCATTGCGGCGGCAGCTTGATTCCATTTTCGGACATCGCGCGGCGAAAGCCCTCGACGCGCGCGCTGGCGCGATCGTTATTCCGCTGCAGCGCCGACACCACCCCGATCTTGCGGTGACCGAGTTCGACGAGATGCATCGCGGCGCGATGCGCCGCCGCCTCGTTGTCGGTGCCGACGCACGGGTAGGGGCGGTCCGGCCGGTAGATTCCGACATTGACGAAGGGGACGGCGTTGTCGGCGAGCAGCTTGCGCAGGGTGTCGTGGTGACAGTCGCCGCGCAGGACCAGGCCGTCGACGCCGCGGCTGATCAGGTTGCGTGCCTGCTCCAGTTCCGCATCGAGATCGTAGCCGCTGGCCGTCAGCAGCAGCATGTAGCCGACCGACGACAGGTATTTCTGCAGCGACGCGATGCCGCGCGCGAACATCGTGTTGTCGATGGTCGGAATAATGGCGCCAAGTGTGCGGGTACGTCGCGACGACAGCGCACGCGCGGAAGCGTGCGGGATATAGCCGACCGATTGCACTGCCTCGTCGATGCGGCGTCGCAGTTCGGCGCTGACGGAGTCCGGGCTATTGAGTGCGCGCGAGACCGATGCAGTCGAGACCCCGGCGCGCGCTGCGACGGCTCGAATGCCTTGCTTCGACGATCCCCCGGATTGCGCCCCTGTCACGTCGCGCTCGCTCTTTGTAACGTTACATAGACAATGATGGCTCCAATCAAGTCATCTGTCCAGTAATTACAGTGGCTACATATGCTTGACAGCGTGCTGTGAGTGCGTAGTCTGTAACCGTTTACAAGCTGGATCTGGTTAAACCAGACACGGTGGATGCAAGGGAGGAACATATGTCCGGAAGCGCAATGGCGACGCGCGTCGCTGTTACTGTCATTGCGTTGGGGGCCGTCACGACGGCAGCCAGCGCGGCCGATTTCGACTGGAAGAAATTCCAGGGCAAGACCATCACCTTTCTCGCCAACAACAATCCGGTGTCGCAGGCGCTTCTGGCCAACAAGGACGCCTTCGAGAAACTGACCGGCATGACGCTCAAGGTCGACGGTTACCAGGAGCAGCAGATGCGTCAGCGGCTGGTCACGGTGATGAACGCGCGCAGCGACGAGGTCGATGTATTCATGACGTTGCCGTCGCGCGAGGGACCGCAGTTCGCCGCAGCGGGCTGGTATGGCGATCTCTCGGCGCTCGCCAAGAATGCGGTGGCAAAGGATTACGATTATCCCGGCCTGAGCCAGGCGTTGCTGAAGGCTGGAACCTTCGACGGCAAGCTCACCAGCATGCCGATGAACATCGAAGGACCGATCCTCTATTACCGCACCGACATTCTCAAGAAATGCGGCATCGAGAAGCCGGCGACCATCAAGGACCTCGAGGCTGCCGCGCAAAAGATCAAGGCATGCGACAGCTCGATCACGCCGTTCGTCTCCCGCGGCCTGAAGCCTGCGGTCGCCTACACATTCAGCAACATGCTGCACAATATCGGCGGCAGCTACATGGCCAACGGGAAGTCGAATCTCTGCTCGGCGAAGGGCAAGGAGACGCTGGATACCTATAGCCGCCTGCTGCGCGACTACGGCCCGCCCGGCGTGGTCAACTACAGCTTCCAGCAGATATCGGCGCTTTATCGCAGCGGCCGCGCCGCGATGTCGTTCGAATCCTCCAACGAACTGCGCACCGTGATGGAAGGCGGCGAACGGCTGAAGGACACTGGCCTGGCGCCGTTCCCGGCAGGCGAGGCAGGGCAGGTGCCGACCGCGATCGGCTGGGGCATGGCCGTTTCCGCGCACAGCAAGCAGCCCGAGGCCGCCTGGTACTTCGTGCAGTGGGCAACCAGCCCCGAGATCCAGATGCGCATGGCGCTGCAGGGTATCGCGCCCCCGCGCCCGGCCGTTGCCAACAACCCGGAATACCGCAAGTGGATTGACGAGCAGCCCGTGCGCAAGGAATGGCAGGCTGCGCTCGACGTGCTGGCCACCAAGGGGTCTTCGGAGGTGGGGTATCCCATCGTAGCCAACCCGCAATCGCGCGAGTTCATCGGCCAGGCCGTGCAGGACCTGATCCTCAAGCAAAAGACCGTGGATCAAGCCTGCGCGGACGCCGACAAGAGCCTCGACGAACTCATCGCCCAGAAGTAGCGCGTCGGCGCTGCTTTGCGGAGGCGGACTACCATACGGACCCTGTCGTGATGGCCCATGCCGCCAACGTCGTAACGCCGGACCGGCAGCGCACCGAACTCGCGGCGCTGTCGGCCCCTGCCGTCATATTCACCTTGGCGATGATCGCGTTCCCGGTCGTCTATACCGTGTGGCTCGCCTTCCATTCGTTCTCTTCGACCGGGCGTCAATCGTTCGTCGGCCTTGGCAACTATGCCAAGCTGGTTGCCGACGGCGAATTCTGGCATGGGCTCTGGGTCACGCTGGCGCTCTATGTCCTCTCGCTGGTTCTGCAACTGGTTCTGGGTATCTGGCTCGCCCTGGTGCTGTTCAATGCCAAGCGGCTGCCGGGGATCGTGCGGTCTCTGTTCATTTCGCCGTTCATGATGCCGCCGGTGGTTGCCGGCATGATGTGGCTCGTGATCCTCGATCCGTCGCTCGGAGCGGCCAACTACCTCCTGCAGAGCGTTGGATTGCCGCCATCGGAATGGCTGGCTTCGCCCGTCTGGGTGATTCCGACGGTGGCGCTGATCGATACCTGGCAGTGGGCGCCCTACGTCGCCCTGATCGTTCTCGGCGGATTGCAGTCGCTGCCGCCAAGCGTCTACGAGGCGGCGCAGATCGACGGAGCATCCGCGTCCAAGACCTTCTGGCGCATCACTCTGCCGCTGCTGCTGCCGACCATCGTCACCGCGACGATCCTGCGCAGCGTCGACCTGCTGCGGTTCTTCGACATCATCTACATCACGACGCAGGGCGGGCCGGGCAATGCCTCCAACACCCTCAACATCTACGGATTCCGCGTCGGCTTCGAGTTCTTCAACATCGGCTATGCCAGCGCATTGATGCTGACACTCACCGCCATCGTGTTCGGCGCGGTGCTCGCATTCAATCGCCTGCGCGGCGCGGTCGCCTGGTGAGATGGCCGATGAATGACGCTCCAATAAGCGAGTCCCTGATTCGCAAACTCAATGTCGTGCAGCTGGTGCTGGCCGGCATCCTCATCATGACGCCGACAGTCTGGATGGTATTGTCGTCGTTCAAGCCGTCGTTCGAGGTCACGGCCTATCCTCCGACCTTGATCTTTTCGCCGACGATCGAGAATTACAGCCAGTTGATGAAGACGACGCCGTTTTTCTCCTACACCATCAACAGCCTCATCGTGACGCTGGGATCGGCGGGGCTCGGGCTGTTGTTTGGCATCCCTGCCGCGTTTGCCGTCTCGTGGACCCGGATATCCTGGCCCGCGGTTCTTACGCTGGCGGCGCGAATGGCGCCGGGAACGCTGTTCCTGCTGCCCTGGTACGTGATGTTCCGCCAGGTCGGAATGATCGGCTCGTATACGGCGCTGATCCTGAGCCACGCCGTGATCACGCTGCCGATCGTGATCTGGGTATTGCTGCCGTCATTCGACAATATCCCGCGCAGCATCTTCGAGGCGGCACAGGTCGATGGCTGCAGCGTCACGCGCATTCTCTGGAAGATCGCATTGCCGCTGGTGGGATCCGGGATCGCCGTCGCCGCCATCCTGTCGTTTGTTTTCTCGTGGAACTACTTCCTGTTCGCGCTGGTGCTGTCGAATGGCGACAGCAAGACGCTGATAGCGGCCGCGTTCAACTTCGTCGGTGAAGGATCGACCCAATGGGGCGCGCTGATGGCCGCGGCGACGCTGATCGCGCTGCCGCCGCTGCTTCTGGCCACGGTGGTTCAACGCTGGCTGGTGTCCGGACTGACGCTGGGTGCGGTGAAGGGATAGCAGGCATAGCAATGACGGTACTCGATCGGACCAATGCCACCATGGAAGCGGCCGTGTTTCACGGCGGCGAGCGCATTACCATCCAGCGTGTCAAGATTCCCGATGTCGGCACCGGTGAAGTGCTTGTGCGCGTGTCGCGTACGGCGCTGTGCGGTTCGGACTTCAAGCTGTGGCACAAGGGCGCTGAATTCACCGCGGGCCACGAGATTTTCGGCGTTGTCGAGCAACCCGGGCATCCCATGCACGGCCGTCGCTGCGCCGTCTACATCCCCCTTCATTGCGGGCGATGCGCCGCCTGCCGCCGCGGCGATACCCAGATGTGCCTGGAGATTTCCAGCCTGATCGGCTGGAACCGGCCGGGCGGGTATGCCGAGTATCTGCCGGTGCCGGAGAACTGCCTGTTGCCGGTGCCTGACGACATCGAAGACAGCCTCGCGCCGCTGCTGCTGGATACGATCGGCACGTCGGCCCACGCGGTGCGCTTTGTCAGCCGCGTCGTGCCGCCGGATGCGAGCGGACCGGTGCTCGTCACCGGCGCCGGTCCGGTCGGACTGGGCGTCATCCTGGCACTCAGGGATGCCGGCTACAGCGACATCCATGTTTCCGATCCAAACGCGGAACGTCTCGGGATCGCGCGAGGCCTTGGCGCGCAGAGCCATCCCGTCGGCGACACCAGCAAGCGCTTCGCCCTGATCATGGAATGCTCCGGCGCGCATGCCGCACGCAATCTCGGCATCGAACTGGTATTGCCGCGTGGCGCGCTGGTGCTGGTCGGCGAGAACGCGGCCCCCTGGACGATCGAGGAGGGCAAGATCTTCCGGCGCAAGGATTTCTACATGATCCGGACCTTCTATTTTCCGATCGGCGATTTCGAGCCGAACATTGCGCTGCTGCGCCGCTACAAGGACGAGTACCGCATTTTCGTCGACGGCGAATTCGGATTGCAGGCGCTGCCGCAAAATTTCGCGCGGTTCGCCGAGGGCAAACTGATCAAGCCGGTTCTGGCACTGGGGCCGCGCTGATGGCCGCGATTACGATCCGCAATCTGGTCAAGCGCTACGGGAACATCACGGTGATTCCCGATCTCAATCTCGAGATCGCCGACCACGAGTTCGTCGTCTTTGTCGGGCCGTCGGGCTGCGGCAAGTCGACATTGTTGCGGAT
>DATCXE010000799.1:0-7797 GCA_036565985.1 Bradyrhizobium sp. | reverse complement strand
CTGCCGCCGAGCGCCGAGACCAAAAAGCCGCCGATGACGGCGGCGTATAAGCCCCGCTCGGGCGAAACGCCCGAGGCGACGGCAATCGCCATCGACAACGGCAGGGCGACGATCGCAACCGTCAACGCCGCCAGCATGTCCTTGCGAAAGCAGCCGAGATCGTATCCCTCGACCAGCACGGTAGCCAGTTTCGGACGATAGTGATGAGCTGTAGCGGAGCCGTCAGGCATGAAGGGAAAACCGATCTGGATTCGGGCAATATAGCGGAACGCCGGAAGCGAGACCATGCGTCCGGCGCTTTCTCACGCCATTTTCGAGCAAGTTCCGGGCCAAATACACCATCACGTCACGGAGCGGCCCGCACTATCGGGGAGGTTCAGTGCGACATTAGCACCGGCACGGTCATGCTGTCGAACATGCTGCGCGTGACGCCGCCGAGAATTCGCTCGTGCAACCGCGAATGGCCGTATCCTCCCATGACCAGCAGGCCCATATCGCTTTCGGCCGCGATCGACAGAATGGCGCCCTGGATATTGCCGCGATCCGCCGTCAGACGCTGGGGCCGCGCCGCGATGCCACGGCGGGTCAGATGGCTGACGAGATGGTCCGAGGAAACCTCGCTCGCCTCCTCATTGACCGCAATCACGGTCACGGCCTTGGCGCCCATCAGAAACGGCAATGCATCCCGCCACGCCCGCGCTGCAAGACGGCTGCCGTCCCAGGCGATCCCGACATGCCGGGCGTCAAGCGGTCCCTTGTGGATGTAGGGAACCATCAGCATGGGCCCCCCGGAACTGAATAGAATCTCCTGCGGAATGTGGTTGTCGTAGCTGGCATTCGAGGAATCCGGCTGCAGCACGATCGTCATGTCGTAAAGCCTGGCGAGCGTTGCGATCGTTTCGCCGGCTTCGGCGGGAACCGCTGCGATGGGCCTGATGCCGTAGGCGATTTTGGCGAGTTTGGCTTCGATCTCGAACACGGAAAGCGCAGCGTTCGCGCGTTCGAGCGCCCGGTCCAGTTCGTCTCCCATCACGGCGGCAACGGCCGCGCCGCCGCCTTCCGCCACCATCCCGATGGTGCCCATCGATTCATAGCCGGCGGCCACGGCATCGAGATGCGACCGGCGCGCGGCGCTCAGGGCGATGGCAAGATCAACCACCGGCCTGACCGGACGTTCCGAAGGAAGATGAACCAGAATGTTTCTGAACATCGCCGTTCTCCCAGACATGCGGCGGGGTGCGCGACCCGCGCCCCGGCCTTCTATGCCCAGCTTAACCGACGGCTTCGCGGTCAGGCTTGATGCACATCAAACCCGGGAGATTGCCGATGGCGGCGTGCCGCGGATGGCCGTGTCAGCATACACCCGCCTGCTTCAGGCTGCGATACGCCTCGATCGCGTCATCCATCAACTTTTGCTTGCGATGACCGTAGCCCGGTGGAGGCTTTCGCTTGCCACCCTCGCCCTTCGATGACCGGGCAAGGCCGGCAAGGCGCGTGAGATCGCGGTGATCGCCCAATGCGCGCTGCAGGCGCTTCGCCGGCCCGTGCAGATGCTTCAGTTCGCCACGGCCACGTAGCGCGACGGTCTCTGTCAGCGCTTCCAGCATATAGCGGAAGCGCTTGCTCCTGATCCGCAGGCGATGCCGGCGCGATGTGGTATGGTCTTCAAGATCCCGTCCCTTGCGGATCAGCCGCTTTCGCCATCGGTTGAGTTCGCGCGTGCAATAGCTGTCCAGCGACTGCGCGCCACGGTGGCGCATGCGCCGTTCCCATCGCGCCAGCCAGGGCCCGCCCTCGACCCAGTCCGAGATCGCCACGACCAGGCGCTTGAACCGGCTGGAACGCAGACTGATGAGCAGCCGCTGGTGGTCCCTCAACCGACGCCGGGCGAGATCATCGCCGATCTCGCGTTCCGCCCACGTCTGGTACCGCTTGCGGCGCGTATATTCCACCGACACGTCGCTGTCGCGCGCTGCACCGAGCGAAACATTCAGCCACGCGATTTCCTTTTTCAGGCGGAGCCACTCGGCATCGATCACGATCGGCCCGAAGAACGCCACTGCGGCACGCAACCGCGTGATCGCAACCCGGATCTGGTGCACGGCCTCGGCATCGGCGGCGCGCGCGCCGCTGTGATGCGCGGTGATGTTCGCGACGCAGTCCCGCGCAATCTTCTGGAACGCGGTTGCGCAATCGAGTTGTGCCGATGAGACCTTGTTCCGGCCACGCACTCTGGTTGGGCGGGTCCCCATCTCGCTGGCTGTCCTTCCACACCCAAGTGTAGCCAATCCGGCTCACGCCAGGCTTGATCCCGGTCAAGGGTCCAATCGGCAACCTTTATATTAGTATTATCGATATTATGGGCGCGCCATTGCGCCGCGCTCTGCCATTGGCCGGAGAAATGCGGGGGAAGGAATTCCCGGCCTACCCCGTCTGCTGACGAGTGGAGCGGATGCCTCCATCAGGTATTTGAGTTCGAGGTTTGCATCTACAGGCTGTCGGAACCAACCCGATCATTAAATCGTGTGGCGCAACTCGCCGGCTTCTGGCCGGCATGATGGACCGGGAGTAAGGTGCGGCGCGACGCCGGAAGGACAGGAGCGCAAGATGAACACCTATCGTGTCTCCTTCTACAAGGATCTCTGCAATTCCGACGGCCACAGCTTCAAGTGCCTCCAGCGCCGGATCGACGTCCAAACGGACAACCCGTCTCAGGCGCAGGTGCTTGCAGGCCAGTTGGTCGACAACGAACGCCTGAACGCCGACTGTGTCGAGGTGAGCCTTCTCGCACACGGCGATATTGAATTCGCGCATCCCTCGGACCGTTCGTCGACATCACGGCAAAGAACCATCGCATCGCGTCGCGCGATGAATTGACCGAAACGAATCCAGTCAGTTGGACGCCGTTCAATTGATCGACGTCGCATGCAGCTTCGCACCGGCGCGCGCGGAAAATTTCGTGGCGCGGACTTCTTGCATTGCGAGAACTCATTGCGGATCCAAGCGCAAATCGCCGCAGTCCGAACCAACCAAACAGATTGGGCGTGACGCCGCGTCTGACGCATGCCATCATCTCAGAACAAACAAATGCTGCGCGCGTCGGACGAAGCGTGGCTGCCAGGGAGGGACTGCACAACGTCAGCGTGAGCGGCGGCGCGTTTCCTTTTGGCCTAACGGGTCCGTTGGCGTCGCATGGGACAACAGATCGTCCATCGCCTGCTGATTTCATTCCCCGCCTTGCTCGGGGTTCTCTTCCTCTGTTTTTGCTTGTTGCAGGTCGTGCCGGCCGATCCGGCGATGATCATCGCCGGCCCTGACGCCAAGGCCGAGACCATTGCCGCGATCCGCCTGGAACTCGGCCTCGACCGATCGATCCCGATCCAGTTCTTCGAATACATCCTGCGTGTGCTGCGCGGCGATCTGGGCCGCTCCATCATCTCGAACCGGGAGGTGAGCGAGGAACTGGCGATGACGATCGGACCCACGGTCGAACTGATGGTGGGCTCGATGCTGCTCGCCGTGCCGAGCGGTCTTGCGCTTGGAACGCTGGCTGCCGTCAATCGCGGCCGCCTCACCGATCGCATCATCATGGCCTGCTCGGTGGCTGGCGTTTCGATGCCGGTGTTCTTCATCGGCCTGATCCTGATCCAGTATGTCGGCTTCAAGTGGGCGCTGTTGCCGTTTACCGGCCGCACCGGCCCGGTATGGGACGGCGGATTGCCGAGCCTGATCCTGCCGGCCCTGACGCTTGGCGCGGTATTGATCGGCCCGATCGCGCGCCTGACGCGCACGGCCGTCCTTGAGGTGCTGGGCGCCGACTTCGTGCGCACCGCACGCGCCAAGGGGCTGCGCGAGACCGTGGTGATCATTCATCACGCGCTGCGCAACGCCCTGATCCCTGTCGTCACCCTGATCGGGCTGCAGGCGGCGTTCCTGCTTGGTGGCGCGGTGGTCACGGAAACCATGTTCTCCTGGCCCGGCGTCGGCCGGCTCGCCGTCGGCGCCATCGTCTCCAGCGATTTTCCGACGGCGCAAGGCGCGATCATGATTCTCGCCATCGCCTTCCTCTCGATCAACCTCGTGGTCGATGTGCTCTACGTCTATCTCGATCCGAGGGTGAGGCGAAGATGAGCGTCGAGGCTCTCGAGCAAGGTTTCGTCAAGGATCAGGAAACCGGCGTCTTCGCCCGTGCGGGCCTGCTGCGCCGGCTGGCGCGGGATCGGGTCGCCGCCGTGGCCGCGCTGGTGCTCACTGCAATCGTGCTCGCGGCGGTGTTTGCGCCATGGATCTCGCCCTACGATCCGTACTTCACCGATCTGACCAAGGTGATGCAGCCGCCGAGCGCCGAGCACTGGTTCGGCACCGACAACACCGGCCGCGATATCCTGAGCCGCGTGATCTACGGCACGCGCAACACGCTGATGCTCGGGCTGGTCGGCGTGATCGTCGGCGGACTGATCGGCGGCGTGCTCGGCATCCTCGCCGCCTATTACCGGCGGCTGGACGGCTGGATCATGCGGCTGGTCGACGTGATGCTGGCATTCCCCGCGATCCTGATCGGGCTTGCGGTGGCCGCGATCTTCGGCGCGGGACTGGCGGCAGTGGTGATTGCGCTCGTCGTCGCGACGGTGCCCGATGTCGCACGCGTGGCGCGCGGCGCCGCGATGGGGGTGATGGGCCAGGAGTTCATGGAAGCCGGTCGCGCCGTCGGCGTATCCGACAGCGCGCTGATCTGGCGCTACCTCACACTGAACTGCATTTCGACGATCTTCGTGTTCCTGACCCTGCGTTTCGGGCAGATCATCCTGATTGGTGCGGCGCTCGGCTTCCTCGGTATGGGCGCGCAGCCGCCGACCGCCGAACTCGGCATGATGGCGGCCCAGGGCCGCGACTTCCTGTTCATGGCGCCGCATATCGCCACGATCCCTAGCTTTGCGATCTTCGTGATTGTGCTCGCCGCCAATCTTCTGGGCGACGCATTCCGCGACGTTCTCGATCCGAGGCTGCAGACATGATCAGACTGGCTCTGAGTGTGGCATTCGCGTTCGGAATGGCCGCGCCGGCAGCGGCCCAGACGCTCACCTTGATGAAGGGGATCGACGCGCCGCATTACGATGCGCAGTGCACGACATGGGGACCGACCTCCAACATCGTCAATCTGTTTCAGGATGCGCTGGTCGCACTCGACCGGGACGGCAGGACCATGTCGCCGGCAGGAAGATCACGGGCGCCAGGCCGCACATGATCTATCAGAATACGTTCTACAGGGGGCTGGACGTAACGCGCTAACAAAAACACCACCAGGGAGAGAAAGCACGATGCGCAGGATTTTGACAGGCGTTGTGGCGCTGCTCGGAGCGGCCGGCATTTCATCGGCGGCAGGCGCGCAGACGCTGAAGATGATGAAGGCGCTCGACGCGCCGCATTATGACGGCCAGCGCACCACGTGGTCGCCGACCTCGGACATCGTCAACATGTTCCAGGACACGCTGGTGGCGATGGACTGGGACGGCAAGACGCCGATCCCCTACCTCGCCAAGTCATGGACCGTCAGCGAGGACGGCAAGCTCTATACCTTCAAGCTGCGCGACGATGTTCAGTTCTGCAGCGGCAAGAAATTCACGGCCGCCGACGTGATCTATTCCTTCAAGCGCCTGACCAGCACCGAACTCAAGGCGCCACTGGCCTGGCGTGCCGGCAACATCAAGGAACTGCGCGCGCCCGATCCCTACACGGTCGAGTACGAACTCAACGAGCCGTTCTCCGATCTCCTGCTCCAGCTTACGATGTTCACCACCGCCATCCAAAATCAGGAAAGCGTGGAGTCGCTCGGCAAGGACTACGGCATCAAGGGAATCGACGGCACCGGGCCGTGGTGCTTCGAGAGCTGGCAGCCGCGCACCGAGATCGTGCTCAAGCGCCACGACGCCTACAAATGGGGCCCGTCGATGTACCAGAACAAGGGTCCGGTCAAATTCGAGAAGCTCAGCATCAAGATCGTGCCGGAGGACTCCGCCCGGGTCGCCGCCATGATGGGCGGACAGTTCGACATCACGCACCAGGTTCCGATAGCGTTCATCCAGCAGGTCAAGGCCGCGCCGACCCTGACCGTCCAGGAAGCCAAGCCCAACTTCCAGCTGATGTATTACGGCTACAAGACGACACGGCCGATGGTCGCCGACGCCCGCGTGCGCGAGGCGATGAATATCGCCATCAACCGCGCCGAGATCGTCAAGGGCATCATGCTTGGCAACGCCGATCCCGCCTACACCTTCATCGATCCCAAGGCGCTCGATTTTGCGGAATCGACCAAGGGTATCATCAAGGAGGATGCCGAACGGGCGAAGAAGCTGCTGGATGAGGCCGGCTGGAAGGTGGGCGCCGACGGCATCCGCGAAAAGGACGGCGTCAAGCTTGCGCCGAAGGTTCTGTACACCCAGGTGGCCTATTTCCCGCGCGTGTCCGAGGCGATCCAGGGTTACATGCGCAAGATCGGCGTCGACTGGAAGATCGTAGGCTATGACTCAACGATCGCGCCGGCCGAGATGGCCAAGCAGGACTACGAGCTGTGGACGGTGACGTTCCCCTACATCTCGGCAGGCGACCTGCTCAACTTCTACTTCGATTCGAAAAACATGCCGGCGCCCAACCGGATGAACTGGAACGACCCCAAGACCGACGAGTACCTGAAAATGGGACGCGCCGCGCTGACGGAGGCCGACCGCACCAAATACTACGCGCTGGCGCAGCAGCGGGTTACCCAGGAGCATCTGTGGATGCCTGTCATGAACATCGCGATGTACACGACAAGCGTCAAGAAGCTGAAGGGTGTCCGGCCGCACATGCTCTATCAGAACACCTTCTACAAGGGACTGGATTACTCCTTCTGATGGACACGCTTCTCGAGGTTCGCGGCCTAAAGACCCACTTCGCCACCGACCGCGGCCTGTTCCGCGCGGTCGACGGCATCAGCTTCAGCGTTCCCCGCGGACGCACCATCGGCCTTGTCGGCGAGTCCGGCTGCGGCAAAAGCGTGACGTCGCTTTCGGTGATGGGGCTGGTGCCGAGCCCGCCGGGCAAGGTCGAGGCCGAGGCGGTGCTGTTCGGCAATCGCGACATGCTGAAACTATCGGCCGACGAGCGGCGCAAGCTGCGCGGCGGCAAGATGTCGATGATCTTCCAGGAACCGATGACCTCGCTCAACCCGGTCCATACCGTGGGCCAGCAGATCGTCGAGGCGATCCTGGCCCACACCCAGATGTCGCCGCGCGCCGCAAAGGCGCGCGCGATCGAGATGCTCGACCTGGTGCGCATCCCCTCGCCGGCCCAGCGCGTCGACGATTATCCGCACAACATGTCGGGCGGCATGCGCCAGCGCGTGATGATCGCGATGGCGCTCTCCTGCGAACCGTCGCTCCTGATCGCCGACGAGCCGACGACCGCGCTCGACGTCACCATCCAGGCCCAGATCCTCGACCTGCTCAGCGACCTGCAGCAGCGGCTCGGCATGGCGATCCTGATCATCACCCACGATCTCGGCGTCATCGCCGAGGTCGCCGACCAGGTGCTGGTGATGTATGCCGGCCGGATCGTCGAGAGCGCCGACGTCAACGACCTGTTCGCCGATCCCCAGCATCCCTATACGATCGGGCTGCTTGGCTCGATCCCGCGCATCGATGTCGACCGCAAGCGGCTCGCCACCATCGAGGGCACGGTGCCCAGCCCCAACAACCAGCCCAAGGGCTGCCGCTTCGCGCCGCGTTGTCCGTTCGCGGACCTGCGTTGCCGCCAGCAGCC
>DATCXE010000794.1:0-4669 GCA_036565985.1 Bradyrhizobium sp. | reverse complement strand
GATGGCGAGGCCCGTACCGACGATACCGGCGAAGGCCGCCGCAGCAGCGGCACCGCCGTTGCCGCGGTAGTACCGGCGGCGGGCGCTGATGTCGGTCGCGTCACTGGTGCCAGTCGAGGCGGTCACGCCCTTGCTGGCCGGCTTGGAGCCGGCGAACGCCATCGACGGCGGCACGGCGGTCAGCGCCATCGCCACAACCGTCGCGACCGCACCGGCGCGGCCGATCGATGAAAACACACCTTTTCGCGCAAACATTCTCGATATCCTCCGTGGTCGCCTGGCCTGACAGGCCCTGGGTTGCCAACCACTGAGCGGACGATAAGTTCCCCAATCCGAACCGCAGCTGAACGATCTCTGGCAAAATCGTGGCAGTCATCAACCATTCAGGTTAGATGCTGGAAGATGCCTGCTCGCAGGCTGGCCGCCGGCGATGTCACGAAGCCGACATCACCGACGCGGCAACTTGTCCCATGCTCTCTCCATCTCATGCTGATGTAAGCCCGATGCGTAAAACCCGGACCAACACCTTCCGCTCGCTTCTGGCTTTGATCGCCGGCCTGTGCGGAATTCTGGGCTTCGGGACAGGCCGCACGTTTGCAGCCGACGAGCCTCGCCCTCCGCTCGCGATCCAGTTTTCGCTCGACCGTCCGATCGATGCCGCCGCCGCGCCGTTCGTGATGGCGGCAGCGGGCGGGCTGTTCAGCGCGGAATCGCTGGCGGTCACCACCAACATCGCCAGCGGATCACCTGACGCCATCGCGCGCGTCGCCGCCGGCACCAGCGATTTCGCCCTGGTCGACATCAACGCGCTGATGCGCTTTCGCGACAAGGACAAGCAGGGCGGCCCCAGGATCAAGGCGGTGTTCGTGCTGTTCAACAAGGCGCCCTATGCCATCATCGCCCGCAAGAGCCGCGGCATACAGGCGCTGTCGGATATCGAGGGCAAGACCCTCGGCGTCGCCGAAGGCGATCTGTCGATCCGGCTGTGGCCTGCGGTGGCCAAGCAGAACGGCATCAAGATCAAGCACGTCAAACAGAGCAGCATCAGCGCCGCGGTGCGCGAGCCGATGCTTTCCGCAGGCCAGATCGACGCCGTCACCGGATTTTCGTATCTCGCCCCGATCAATCTGAGGGACCGGGGCGTGCCTGCCGACGATCTGGCGGTGCTGAAATTCGCCGACTATGGCTGCGAGGCCTACGGCTTCGCCGTGATCGTCAATCCGGCGCTGGCGGAGGCCAAGCCCGAGGCGGTGAAAGCGTTCGTGCGCGCTGCGATCGGCGGCTTGCATCTGGTAGCCAAGGATCCCGACCGCGCCACGACCGAAGTCGTAAACCGGATGGACAGCGGCGCGTCGCGCGACCTCGAACGCGAACGCCTGCACAGCATCCTGCGCGACAACATCCTGACCAGCGAGGTCAGGCGCAACGGCATCGGTGGCATCGACCCGGAGCGGTTCGAGCGCTCGATCGATCAGGTCGCGGAAGATTTCAAGTTTCAGAAGCGGCCGCAGGCACCCGATATCTTCGACGACCAGTTCCTGCCTCCGCTCCCGGGCCGCCTGGTCAATTGAGCAAGAGCGTTGCCCCTCATGGTGAGGAGCGCGTCTTCGCGCGTCTCGAACCATGAGGCCCCTACGGTGTCCGCGGCCCATCCTTCGAGACGCCGCTGCGCGGCTCCTCAGGATGAGGGCGGTGGATGTTTCCACACAACGACAGGGAACGCTCATCCCGCTCTGGTTCTCGGCCGCGATCCCTGATTAGATTGCACCCTCGCCGATCAGGTTCCCGTTTTCCGCTCGAGTTTCCGCCCGAATGTCCATGCTTCGTCTCTACACCCGCGTCCTCGAACTGCTCGGCAAGGAGGCGCGGCTGGGCTGGATTCTCGCGTTCGCCAATCTGCTGCTCGCGGGTGCGCAATTCGCAGAGCCGGTGCTGTTCGGCAAGATCGTCGACGTGCTCTCGGGCAAACCGCAGACCGGTCCGCTGGCGTCGAACTCGGCCTGGCCGCTGCTCGCCGCCTGGGTGGCGTTCGGCCTGTTCACGATCCTTTGCAGCGCCGCGGTCGCGCTCAATGCCGACAGGCTGGCGCACCGCCAGCGCCAGGCGGTGCTGACGGATTATTTCGAACACATCATGCAGCTGCCCCTGACCTTCCACACCCTTACCCATTCCGGCCGGCTGATGAAGGTGATGCTGAACGGCACCGACTCGCTGTGGCGGCTCTGGCTCGGATTCTTCCGCGAGCACTTTGCGGCGATCCTGTCGCTGGTCGTGCTGCTGCCGCTTGCGTTCTACATCAACTGGCGGCTGGCGATCCTGCTGTTCGCGCTCTGCCTGATATTCACCGTGCTGACCACGATGGTGGTGCGCAAGACCTACGGCATGCAGAGCGAGGTCGAGGCGCATTACAGCGATCTGTCCGCGCGCGCGTCCGACGCGCTCGGCAACGTCGCGCTGGTGCAGAGTTTTGTGCGCATCGACGCCGAGGTTCAGGGCCTGCGCTTCGTCGCCGACAAGCTGCTCGCGGTGCAGATGCCGGTATTGGGATGGTGGGCGCTGGTGACCATCATCACCCGCGCCTCGACCACCATCACCGTGCTCGCGATCTTCAGCGTCGGCATCTACCTCCACGGACAGGGGCAGACGACGGTCGGCGAGATCGTGATGTTCGTGAGCTTTGCGACCATGCTGATCCAGAAGCTCGAACAGGTGGTGAGCTTCATCAACAGCGTGTTCATGGAAGCCCCGCGCCTGCAGGAATTCTTCGACGTGCTGGATGCCGTGCCCGCGGTGCGCGACCGGCCCGGCGCCATGGATATCGGCCGGCTGTCCGGCCTGGTCGAGTTCAACAACGTCTCCTTCTCCTACGACGGCAAGCGGCCCGCGATCGAGGACCTTTCGTTTACCGCCCTGCCCGGCCAGACCATCGCGCTGGTCGGCCCCACCGGCGCCGGCAAATCGACCGCGATCGCGCTGCTGCATCGCGCCTTCGACCCGCAGTCCGGCATCATCAAGATCGACGGCATGGACATACGCGGCCTGAAGCTGACCGCGTTGCGGCGGAACATCGGCGTGGTGTTCCAGGAGGCGCTGCTGTTCAACCGCTCGCTCGCCGACAATCTGCGCGTCGGCAAGCCGGACGCGACCGAAGAGGAGATGCGGATCGCGGCGGGCCGCGCGCAGGCGCTGGAATTCATCGAGCGCAGCGACAAGAAATTCGAGACCCATGCCGGCGAGCGCGGCCGCATGCTCTCCGGCGGCGAGCGGCAACGCCTGTCGATCGCGCGCGCGCTGTTGAAGGACCCGCCGATCCTGATCCTCGACGAGGCGACCAGCGCGCTCGACGCCGTCACCGAAGCCAAGGTCAACGCCGCGCTCGACGAGGTCATGAAGGGCCGCACCACCTTCGTGATCGCGCACCGGCTTTCGACCATTCGCAACGCCACCCGTATCCTGGTGTTCGAGAACGGGCGCGTGATCGAAAACGGAACCTTCGATGAACTGGTGGCCAAGGGCGGCCGCTTTGCGGAACTCGCGAAAGCCCAGTTCATGGTGCACGAAGATGCGCGGGCCGCCATCGAGGTCAAATGAGCGGGAGGCACCGCCCTAAAACCTTTCGGTGTCACCGAAATTGCGCGATTTCGTCCACGATTTGATTGCCGGGCCCCTGTTCTGAATCGGCAAGGCGGTATAGGGTTGCGCTGCCGTATTGCGACGGCGCCGGACACGCCTGAAACCCGACCGTTAGATTTAGGGGGCCGCCTTTCGATGGCGGGTCTCAAAGGACCGGAACGCAAAAGTGCATCTCACTCGCCTGCTGCATCGCAACTCGTTCAACTGGATCCTGCTTGCGGCGGCGCTTGCCGTCGTGGCGCCGCGCATCGCGCACGCCGAGGCGCTGCTGGTGGTCGAAGCCGATACCGGAAAGGTCCTGCAGGCCGACAACGCGACCATGCCCTGGTACCCCGCGTCGGTGACCAAGATCATGACCGCCTACGTCACGCTGAAGGCGGTGAAGGAAGGCCGGCTGTCACTGGATACCGTGCTGACGGTATCGCCGACCGCGGCCTCGCAGTCGCCGTCCAAGATGGGCTTTCGACCCGGCATCCAGGTCACCATCGACAATGCGCTGAAGATGATGATGGTGAAGTCGGCCAACGACATGGCCGTGGTGCTCGCCGAGGGCGTCGGCGGCTCGGTCGATGGTTTCTCCGCGATGATGAACCAGACTGCCTCGCGGCTCGGCATGACGCAGACGAGCTACGTCAATCCGAACGGCCTGCCGGACGACAGACAGGTGACGTCGGCGCGCGATCTCGCGATCCTGACACGCGCCTTCATTCGCGACCTGCCGGAATACGAATACTTCACGCACATTCCCTCGATCCGCTACGGCCGCAGGGTGACGCAGAATTTCAACAAGCTGATCGGACGCTATCCCGGCGCTGACGGCTTCAAGACCGGCTTCATCTGCGCTTCCGGCTACAACCTCGTGGCTTCGGCAACGCGCAACGGCAAGCGGCTGATCGCCGTCGTGCTCGGCGCATCCTCCGGACAGGCGCGCGCGGTCCGCGCGGCGCAGATGCTGGAGCGTGGCTTCGGCGGCACCGGGCTTACCTGGCTGAAGCCTGCCCTCGGCTCCGTCGAGAATCTGGCGCCGGTCGATGCT
>DATCXE010000787.1:0-4679 GCA_036565985.1 Bradyrhizobium sp. | reverse complement strand
TGGCCGGTACACGTGTTTGGCCCGCAAGCCGCGCTGCGAGGTATGCCTGATCAACGATCTTTGCCGGTGGCCGGAAAAGACGGTGTGAGGCATGATCGCCGTCATGTCCTGAGGGTCTCATCCAGCTCTCGGGAACGTCATCGAGGGCGTCGCCGTGAGTCAGCAGGATCAAGCGAGTCCGCCACCCGCAAGTCGGGCCCCGTCTCCGCCGCTCGCACCAGCTCCGAAGGCTCCGCAGGCGGCGAGCGGCTTCTGGGGCCGCTTCACGATTCCATTGTTTGCGGTTCTGACAGCGCTTGCGTTCATCGCACTGGCGACGCTGCGCTGGGATGCCTGGGTCGGCAGCGCTACGATCCAGGCCACCAACGACGCCTATGTTCGTGCCGAGCTGACGCGGCTGAGCAGCCGGGTCGCCGGTGAGGTGACCACGGTCGCGGTTCAGGATTTCCAGCGCGTCAAGGCGGGCGACTTGCTGGTGCAGATCGATCCCGCCGACTACGCGGCCCAGGTGGCGCAGGCAGAGGCCGGCGTCGCCGCCGCGCAGGCAGCCCTCGACAATCTGAGCAATCAGGTCGAACTGCAATACGCGACGATTGCACAGGCCGAGGCCCAGCTGGTATCCGCGGCGGCCCAGGAGGTCGAGACGCGCCAGGAGCAGGAGCGCCAGCAGTCGCTGTCGCAGACCGAATCCGGAACGCGGCAAAAGCTCGAACAGGCGACCGCGGCGTTTGCCAAGGCGCAGGCTGACGTACGCGCGAGCCGCGCCGTCATCGCCGCGCAACGTCACCAGCTCGAAGTGCTGTCGGGGACCAAGAAGCAGCGTGCAGCCGACCTCGAGGGCGCCAAGGCGGCGCTGGCCGCGGCCAGGCTCCGACTCGGCTACACCAAGATCGTGGCGCCGTTCGATGGTGTCACCGGGGAGCGGCAGGTGCAGCCTGGCGATTACGTCAATATCGGTACCAACCTCATCAATGTCGTGCCGCTTCCGAACGTCTATGTGATCGCCAATTACAAGGAGACGCAGTTGACGCGGGTCAAAGCCGGTCAGCCCGTCGAGATCACCGTCGACAGTTTCCCGAACGAAAAGCTGCGCGGCCACGTCGAGCGGATCGCACCGGCGAGCGGTTCGCAGTTCGCATTGTTGCCGCCGGACAATGCCACCGGCAACTTCACCAAAGTGGTCCAGCGGGTCCCGGTCCGGATCCAGTTCGACAAGAACCAGCCGTTGCTGGAACGCCTGCTGCCCGGAATGTCCGTGTTCACCCAAATTGATACCGGCGCGGCAGGCGCGAATGGCGGAAACTGATCTCGATCGCGGACCGGTTTCGCGCGGCGGGATCGCGCCGCGGCCCCTGTTCGCGGTCGGCGCGGTGCTGCTCGGCTCGTTCCTTGCGAACTTCGACAGCCGGCTGACAACGGTAGGCCTGCCTGATCTGCGCGGCGCGTTCTCGCTCGGCTTTGACGAGGGAGCCTGGCTCTCCACCGCGGGCATCGGCTCGCAGATCCTGATCGCGCCGGCGGTGGCGTGGCTTGCGACCGTGTTCGGCCTGCGCCGCGTGCTTGGCATTCCGAGCCTGATCTATGCCCTGGTCTCGCTGGTGATCCCGTTCGTGCACGATTACACCACGCTGATCGTGCTCAGCGTCGTGCACGGCATGCTGCTCGGCACCTTCGTGCCGGCCACACTCATGATCATCTTCCGCAATCTGCCGATCAAATGGTGGCTCCCGGCGATTTCGATCTATTCGATCAGGGTCGGGTTCGCGCTTGACACCTCTACCTCGCTGGTCGGCTTCTATGTCGACCATCTGGGATGGCAGTGGCTGTATTGGCAGGGCGTGGCGATAGCGCCGGTGATGGGCCTGATGGTCTATCTCGGCACCCCCAGCGAACCGATCAACCGCGATTTGCTGAAGCACGCGGACTGGGGCGGGATGCTGCTGCTCGGCGCCTCCGTCTCGATGATCTATGCCGGTCTCGATCAGGGCAATCGTCTGGACTGGCTGGAATCGGGCACCGTGATCGCGCTGTTGCTCTCCGGTGGCGCGCTGTTCATAGCCTTTGTGATCAACGAGATGCTGGTTCACCAGCCTTGGGCGCACGTCAATGTGCTGTTCTCGCGCAATATCGGGCTCTCGCTGGTCGTCATCCTGCTCTACACCCTGACCAGCCTTTCCAACTCGTCGCTGGTGCCGAATTTTCTCAGCGTTGTAGGCCTGATGCGGCCCGAACAAAGCGGCGTACTGCTCTTGACCTATGGCGCGCTGCCCATGGTGGTGCTGGTGCCATTCTCGATCTTCCTGCTTCGGCATTTCGATGCACGCGCCGTGGTGGTCATTGGCTTTTCGGCGTTCGCCACCGCCAATCTGTGGGGAACGCAATTGACCCAAGACTGGGCACGCGGCGATTTCATCGGCATCGTGATCCTGCAGTCGGTCGGTCAGTCACTGACGCTGTTGCCGATCATCATCCTGGCGGTGTCCAATTCCGACCCGACGCGTGCGACAGCATTCGCGGCCTATATCCAGGTCATGCGGCTCGGCGGCGCCGAGATCGGCGTGGCACTGATGGGCACCTGGCTGCGTGTACGCGAACAGATCCACTCTCATGACCTCGGACTGCACGTCGAAAGCGGCAGCTTCGACGTGACGCGGCTGCTCAAGCAACTCGGGGACTATTTCGCCAGCCATGGCGCGGGCGCCGCCCCGGCGCGGGCGCTGGGGACGTTGGCTGCGCGGGTCCAGCGCGAGGCCAACGTGCTTGCCTATATCGACGGATTCTGGCTGTGCTTCTGGCTGGCGATGGCGGCGCTGCTCCTGGTTGCCCTGATCACCCGCGCGCCGCCGGGGCCCTTTACGCCAGAATCGTTCGGTTTTGCGAAAAATCTGCTGCGGAAGTGCGGAGTGACCGTCTCGTAACGGGGGCTAATCAGCGCACCGGCATGCCGGACTTGCGCACCGGCTCGATCAGCTCGGGGCGGGGTCCAGAGAGGCGCTTGTGCATGTGGACCATGAAGGCCATGCCGAACAAGGGCGTCGCCAGGTTCACGATCGGGATCGACACGAACGCCGCGATGAACAGGCCTGCGGTGAAGATCGTCGCCGCATTGTCCTTGCGCATCGCCTTGGCTTCCGCCGGCGAGCGGAACCGCATCGCCGCGAGTTCGAAATATTCGCGGCCGAGCAGCCAGGCGGTGGCGATGAAGAAGATCAGGAAGCCGGCGCCGGCGAACAGCACGAACGGCAGCGCGATCAGGTACACCAGAATCGTCAGCAGCGCCGTCTTGACGCCTTCGGGGATCGAGACGCCGAGCGGCAGCGGATCGCCGGGACGTTCTGCCGGATAATGTTCGCGCTCGACATGCTCGGCGACGTCGTCGACGAACACGCTCGCGACCAGCGAGGTGACCGCCGGCATCAGGAAAATGCCGCCGAGCACGACGCCGAGCCCGGCTGCGATCGAGATGATCCACGAAAGGACGTTGAGCGTGGTGTGAAAGCCCGGCCCCAGCATTGCCTCGGCCCAGACTTCGCCTGACACGGCGAACCAGCTCAACAGCCGCTGCAAGCCGATCGCCAGCACCGTGACCAGCACCAGCGCCAGCCCGATCGAGCGCCACAGGATGGAGCGCATCGGCGGCGACAGGATCTGCGAAAGCGCCTTGACGGCGGCGTCCAGCATGGCAGTTCAACCTCTCGTGAAAACCCTCGCGAGACGTAGATATGCGCGAGGGTTTCGGCAAGGGCCGATCCAGTGCTTGCGGCAGGGCGCAGACGGCCGGATCAATTGCATTTGCGTTATGCAGCAGCGAACGTGCCGTTCGACAGATAGTGTTTTCCCGGGAGCATCGAAAACCCTAGTCTGGCCGGCAGGAGATTGGCGCTGCTACGGGAGAGATCGTCGATGACCGGAACTGGGCTGCCGCTTGACGGCGTAAGGGTCGTCGAGATGACCCACATGGTGATGGGCCCGACCTGCGGCATGATCCTGGCCCAGCTGGGCGCCGAGGTCATCAAGGTCGAGCCGCCGGTCGGCGACAAGACCCGCTCGCTCGGCGGCATGGGAACCTCGTTCTTTCCGCTGTTCAACCGCGGCAAGCGCAGCGTGGTGCTCGATTTCGCCAGCGAGGAAGATCGCGACACCATGCACCGGCTGCTCGCAACCGCCGACGTGTTCCTGGAAAACTTTCGCGACGGACAGCTCGACAAGCAGGGGCTCGGCCCCGAAGAGCTGCGGCGAAAACACCCGCATCTGATCGTCGCCGGCCACAAGGGATTTTTGTCCGGTCCCTACGAGCATCGTCCGGCGCTCGACGAGGTCGTACAGATGATGTCGGGGCTCGCCGCCATGACCGGAACGCGGGAGAAGCCGCAACGGGTCGGCTCTTCCGCCAACGACATCATGGGCGGGATGTTCGGTGCCATCGCTATCCTAGCCGCGCTCTACGAGAAGCGCGGCGGCAAGAAGGATGGGGCTGACATTCGCATCGGCCTGTTCGAGAATTGCCTGTTCCTGGTCGCGCAGCACATGGTCGAGTATGAGATGACGGGCCGAAAGCCGCGCTCGATGCCGGAGCGCGAACATGCGTGGCCGATCTACGACATTTTTGACACCGCCGGCGGCGAGCGCATCTTCATCGGCGTCGTCACCGAGGGGCACTGGTGGAGCTTTTGCCGCGA
>DATCXE010000786.1:0-9125 GCA_036565985.1 Bradyrhizobium sp. | reverse complement strand
ATGACGTCGTAACGTTCGAACCTGCCGATACCTTTGCCCGCTTTCTGGAGGCGGTGACATCAGGGATTGCCGCCGGCGAACACGAGAGATTTCATCGCGATCTGCTGGATGACGCCGAATGCCGGGCCAGCATCGCCGAGGCGCTTAACCGTCAGCAACCCGTGTAGGAAAATGCCGATCAACGTTTGGGACTATCTGCGGGAATATGACGAGCTGCGCGACGAGATTCTCGCGGCGGTGGATCGGGTGTTCGGCTCGGGACGGCTGATCCTGGGGCAGGAGGGCGTCAGGTTCGAAGGCGAAATGGCCGGCTATCTCGGCGTGGCTGATGGCGTCGGCGTGAACAGCGGAACCGACGCCATCTACATTGCGCTGGCGTCGCTCGGCGTGAAGGCCGGCGACGAGGTCATCACCGTGCCCAATACTGCCGTGCCGACGGTTTCGGCGATCCGCACGATCGGCGCCACGCCTGTCTTCGTGGACGTGCGCGACGATGATTTCCTGATGGACGTCGATCAGGTCGAGGCCGCGATCACGCCACGTACCACGGCGATCGTTCCGGTGCATCTGTATGGCCAGTGCGTCGATCTCGATCCGCTGATGGCGATTGCCGGGCGGCACGGACTGAAGGTGATGGAAGACTGTGCGCAGTCGCAAGGCGCGCTCTACAGGAATCGCCGATCCGGCAGCGTCGGTCACGCCTCGGCATTCTCGTTCTATCCGACCAAGGTGCTGGGCGCCTATGGCGACGGCGGAATGGTGATGAGCGCCGACGAGGCTGTCATCAAGCTTGCGCGAAGCCTTCGATTCTACGGCATGGAAACCCAGTACTATTCCGAACGCCACGGCTACAATTCGCGTCTCGACGAGGTGCAGGCCGCGATATTGTCGCTCAAGCTGCCGCGCGTCGCGGGCTGGATCGAGCGCCGCCGGCAAATCGCCGCGCGCTATGATCGGGGCCTTGAGGGATGCGGCCTCGTGCTGCCGCGCGAAAACGAGCACAGCCGCCATGCCTATTACCTCTATGTCGTCGAACATCCGACGGATCGCGACGGGGTGCTGGAGCGGCTGGCAGGACGCGGCATCAACTGCAACGTATCCTACCGCTGGCCGATCCACACCATGCGCGGCACCGCCGATCTCGGCTATCGCGAGGGCCAGTTCCCGGTCGCCGAGCGAAAGGCGCGCCGCATTTTCTCTCTGCCGATGTATCCGCACCTGAAGGACGAGGAAGTCGACACGGTCATCGACGTGCTCAGAGAGGTGACGTGATGGCAGAGCGCGCGCATCTTGGCTGGTTTCGTGAGCGGCTCGCCGCTTCCAGGGCGATCGAGCCAAAGGATCCCGCGCCGATTCTTGGGTGGCGCGAGGAGCGGTGCCGGGCGATCCGGTTCAGTGCCGAACTGATCGGGCTCGACGATGTCAGGGACTGGTCGCGTGATGCACAAGGCAATGTGCGGCATAAATCCGGGCAGTTTTTCGGCGTCGAAGGTGTCCGGATCGAAAGCGGCGACCTGCGCGAAGTCGCGTCGTGGGATCAGCCGATCTACACCCAGCCGGAAGGCGGGATCCTCGGCCTGATCGCGCGCGAGAGCGCAGGCAACGGCATCCAGTTTCTGCTGTATGCAAAGGCCGAACCGGGGAATATCGGCGTATTGCAGCTCTCTCCCTCCGTTCAAAGCACGTGGTCCAACATCAGGCGTGCGCACGGCGGCAAGCTGTCGCCGATGCTGGAAGTGCTCACCGCGACGTCCGGCGTTCGGATCATTTACAGGGCCGAGCACAATGAGGAGGGTGGGCGGTTCTGGCGAAAGTCGAATGAGAACATCATCGTGTTTGTCGACGACGAGCGCGTGATCGAGAGCGACATGACGATGTTCTGCTGGGCCAGCCTCAGCCAGATCAAGGAGCTTGCCCTGATCGACAACGTGCTGAGCCCCTTCGTCAGGACGATCATCGCGCCGCTGTAGTACCGCGCCGGTCAGGCCTTGGCGAACAAATAGGTTTCGGTCCAGGAGTAGTCGCCCGTCACCTCGAATACGTCGTAGGGGATGCAGGGCCATTCACGCTCGAGGCGAAGTCCGGCGTCGCGGCACAGCGACATCAGCTCGCTCTTGTTGAAGACGATCTCGACGACGGGGGCCCCGTAGGCGAATTTTCTCAAGAAAGCGGTTTGCCGCTGCGCGAACACCGGGACGGTGTGAAGGATGCAATAGCCGCTGCAGACACGCGCCGCTTCGCGGATTGCCGCGGGATAATCGATGATGTGCATCAGCGAAACGCCGTTGAAGACGATTTCGAACGCTTTGTCCGCGTATGGCAGTCGGGTCGCATCGGCGACCTCGAAATTGGCCGACGGGTAGCGGGAGCGCGCGCGCGCGATCATCGCCTCGGAATAATCGATGCCGGTATAACGCACGCCGCCCGGGACGAGATCGGCGAACACCTCGGAATAATATCCGCTGCCGCAGCCGACTTCGAGCAGACCGGGGGCGGCAATGCCGGTCGCTGCCACGGCCTCCGCGGCGATCCGGAGATCGAGCCGCGGGGTGCCGTCCTTCATGTCGGCTATCAGGCTCCGATAGGCGCGGTCCTGGCGGGCCACCGTGCGCGCGGCCAACCAGCCGGCCGAGGATGCGGCGGCATCGCGGGCTTCATCGATCCCGCCGAGCAGCCTGTAGTCGGTCGAGGTCAGGATATGGCGGCGCAGGATCGGTGTCGCCTTGATCACGCGCTTGCCGATCTGCCTGACGACGTGGGGCAGTTTCATCGCGGTGCCGGCAAGGCTTCAACGAAGCCGAGGATCTCGGCGGCGCGGCGGCGATAGGTATGCTGCGCCAGCGTTCTCGCCTGGCCGGCCCGCGAAATCGAAGTGCGGGCATCGTCATCGCCGATTGCCCGGTCGATGGCGGCAAGGCAATCGTCAACGGACCGCCACACCGCGACTTCCTGGTCCGGCGCGAACAGGGTGTGGAGATTGTCCTTGAAGTCGGTCAGCAGAAAAGCGCCGACCCCGGTGGCTTCGAACAGCCGCATGTTTCCGGCTTCCCGCCCGGCCATGTCGATGTGCGAATTGAGCGTTACCTTCGAGCGGCGCAGCGCCTGATACATGTCGGTGCCCCAGACTTCACCCTGAAAGCAGCGGTGCAGCGGCGAGGAGGCGGGCAGCGCCTGCGGCGGATTGCCGAACAGCTTCAGGTCGTAACGCCGGGCGACGGCGTCGAGCAACGCAATCCGCTGCCGGTGATCCGGCGATACGGTGCCGACAAAGGAAACGTCGATGTCGACGGCGGGCTCGGGCGGCAATGCGTCGAGAATGGCCGGCTCGAACGCCAGGTGGTTGATCTCCGCGCGCACGCCGAGGCGGCGGAAGAAATCCACCGTTGCCGCCAGTTGCGACATCATCAAATCGTAGACCGACCAGTCCACGCCGCGCGATGGCGCAATCCCGATCTGTCCGACCAGGATGGGATTGCCGATGCTCTTGATGCGCCGCATCAGGCCGGGGTCGACGTGGAACGTATCCTGGTTGAGCACCATGTCGGGTTTGAAATCCTCGACCTGCGCCAGCAGGATCGCCTCGGCCTGCGCGTCGAGGCGAGGGCTCAGGCCGACCTTGCGGGCCAATGGCCGCAGCATCGGTTTCAACGGCGTCACGGCGCGCTGCAGCCAGGCCGGAAGCGCGGCGCGCTGGCTTGCGTTGGCGGGCATTGTCGCCTCGGCGGCCATCCCGTGCTCGCGGGCCCACGCGGCCTGGAGCCATGAATTGTTGACGTGGATCTCGGCCGAGGGATGGCCGAGCGCGCCGAAATTCCGCGAGTAGAAGTCGGCGACCCCGAACAGGCTGGCGTTGCGCGCCGCCATCTGCGCTGCGTAACCGGCGCTCTCGAGCCCTGCATGGCGGCGATAGAGCCAGCCGAGAAAGCGGGGGTAATCGGCGTTGAGCACGAGGACGCGCATGATTGGCTAGACCGCAACCCGGAAGCCGTAGTTCTTGTCGATCCAGGCCTTGTAGTCGCCGCTGGTGACGTCGCGCCACCATACTTCGTGATCGAGATACCACTGCACCGTCTGCGCCAGTCCGTGTTCGAATCCAACGCTGCAGCGGCTTCCGAGTTCGGCCGCGAGCTTGCCGGCGTCGATTGCGTAGCGGTGATCGTGACCGGGGCGGTCGGTGACGTAGCCGATCAGCGAACGGCAGGAGGCGCCGGCGGCTGCGGGACAGGACGGGAAGCGCAGGGCAAGGGCGGGGCTGGCGGCGAAGCAGGCATCGATCGTGTCGCAGATCAGGCCCACCACGTGGCGGTTGTTGCGCTCGTTGCCGCCGCCGACGTTGTAGGTTTCGCCGATGCGGCCGCGCTCGATTACATTGATCAGTGCCTCGCAGTGATCGGAGACGTGCAGCCAGTCGCGGACATTGGATCCGTCGCCGTAGATCGGCAACCGCTTGCCTTCCAGCGCATGGATGATCATCAGCGGAATGAGTTTTTCCGGATGCTGATACGCGCCGTAATTATTGGAGCAGTTGGTGATCAGCGCCGGCATGCCGTAGGTGACAATGAACGCGCGGACCAGATGGTCGCTCGCGGCCTTGCTCGCCGCGTAGGGGGAGTTCGGACGATAGGGCGAGGATTCGGTGAAGGCGGGATCGGTCTGGCCGAGCGAGCCGTAGACTTCGTCGGTCGAGACGTGGAGGAAACGTGCGCTGTCGAGCACGGCCCTGGTTCGCCAGGCAGCCAGCGCCGCATTCAGCACGGTGAATGTGCCGAGCACGTTGGTCTGCAGAAACGCCTCAGGATCGCTGATCGAGCGATCGACATGCGATTCCGCCGCCAGATGCGCCACGCGCGTAAAAGCATGCTCCTCGAACAGGCGCTGCATCAGCGCCGCATCGCCGATATCGCCCTTCACGAAATGGATGCTGCCATCGTTGATCAGCGGCTCAAGGCTTCGGATGTTGGCGGCGTAGGTCATCGCATCGACCACGACGACGCGGTCTTCCGGCCGGGCCGCGCGCCATGCGTGAACCAGGTTCTGGCCGATGAAGCCGGCGCCGCCTGTGATCAGAACGCTTTGCATCTGATACCTCCGGTCACGTCAGGTCCGAGGATGGTGCGGGTTCGACATCCGGCTCGAACATCGCGCGCGGCGTGACGTACCACAGCAGAAACAGGAAGGCGGCGCCATGTGTCAACAATGCCGTCGCAAAGGGCACGTTGAGGAAAGTGCTGGGAAGCAGCGCACTTGAGATCAGGACGAAACGCGCCGGCAGCCTCGCGGACGTCCGGTTGCCGATCGCCACTATTAGTCCGCACAGCAGTGCCGCCAGCGGCGCGAAGTACAACCCGACCGAGGCGACACCCTCAGTCGCAAACAGGGATGCGTTGAAGTTGCCGAGTTTGTAGGCCTTTTCCATCACGACCGACAGCGGCTCCTGATAAGGACAATTCATCAGCGGTTTCAGGAACGATATCTGGCAGAACCAGGTCTTGGCGTGACCTGCAAAGAAGTCGTTGTAGACTTCGAGCGCGATGGATGGCGTTGCCATCATGCGGATGTTGACGAGATCGAAATATGGCAGCGAGTACCGGTGTGGAAGTGCCACGATCAGGATCGCGCCGGCAAGAATCGGCAGAATGACCGACAGGATGACTGCAGCCCTTGGTTCGAAAGCCCTCGAAAGGATCAGGACGGCGATCATCCATCCGGTCGAGAAAAACGCAAACTTGCTGAGCGTGATCGGGTAGAACAGCAGCATCAGAAGCAACGTCAGGCCCGCAAGCCAGCGGCGACTGAGCGCCAAGTAGCTGGCAAAGGCGAATGGCAGCAGGGCAGTGGACACAATTCCGATCAGGTGGCCTATCGGGACCGGAAAATGGAGCTGGTTGCGAAAATCGTAGATCCGCGAAATCGACACCAGCCGGAAATTGTAGAACGAGGCGGCGACGATCGTTCCCAGCGCCAGCAGCAGAATGAGGTTCAGGAGGTGCTGGAAGCCACGGGGCGTCAGCGCAAAGGCCGGTTTGGCGGGAGCGTTGATCAGCAGCGCGGGCAATAGAAACAGCAGCGCCGACACGGCGGCCGAAAGGCCGGCCAGCCTGTGATCGTAATTGAGCTTCGAGAAGCAGTTCAGCCAGATGAAGCCCAGCACCATCGAGAACAGGTTGAACCCGATGAAGTAACCGAAGCTGAAGGGGACGAATACGAATAGCAGCGAGACGATCGAAAAGGCCGTGACCGCAACCAGCGCGTAAGCGAGCCGGTCGGCATCGTATAGCAGGTACGGTTGATAGAGCGCGACGTGGACAAGCGAGTAGCAGCTGATGACGACGCCAACGCCAATCAGAACGAGAAGGCCGAGCCGCGATTCCAACCGCAAGCGAATGCGCTGCATGATGTCCGGAGCGCGCCTGCTGTCCGATGGGTTCATCATGGGAGTGGCGCTGCCATGCGGTGAGGCGTTCGTACTGTCCGCCTACGCCGGTTCAAGCGAGTGCTTGAACGTGGCATTGCGAGGCCTGGGGTCGGCACGATAGCGCTGGTCCTTGCAGTTTTGGTCGAACGACATCGCTGTTTCCACCTTTCCGTCCCGTTTCCTCACGTTCCCTGACGGGCCGGCGGAGTGGTATCGGCAACGGCAAAGTTCGCCAATAGCCATATCCGGACGGCCAACAGGCAAGTCGTCAGCGGTAATAAGATACTATATAGCGCCTGTTGGTCATTGCCGGGGACGAACGGCGCGCTCCCCCGAGGAAACCCGCGAGGTCAGGTCAAAATTCCCGCCGCTTCAGCCATGCCCTGGCGCCCCAATGCGCGAAGCACCAGGCTGATTTGACCGGCGAGAGGTGCTCGACGTTGCGGTAGATGTGCCAGACCCAGCCGGCCGAACGCAACGGCCGGCTGGATACCGAGCTACCCCGCACGCGATAGCGGGCGAGGTCTTCATTGAGCCCGTGGGCGACGTGCCCGGGCTTGAGGATGCTCAGCCAGAGACAGAAATCGTCGTAGGGCTCGTTCTTCATGGCGATGTTGCCGGCGATGTCGCGGTCAACCAGCGCCGTCAATGTCGCGATCGACGTGTTCGTGAGCAACTGCTCGTAAGTGAGGGAGGCCGGCACCTCGATCAGCCGGCCGGTGACCGTTCCCGTGTCGTTGATGCGGCGGAACGCGGTATAGCTCAGCGCTGCACGATTGTTCTGCGCAAAGGCGATCTGCCGTTCGAGCTTGGCCGGCAGCCACAAATCGTCGCTGTCGAGAAACGCGATGAAGCGGCCCTGCGCCTGTTCGATGGCGGCCTGACGGGCCAGCGCCGGGCCGCCGTTGCGGGGTTGTCGAATGAGCTTGATGCGCGGATCGTTCGCCGCATGGCTTTCCACGACCGCGGCGGTCTGGTCCGTCGAGCAGTCATCGGCGATCAGGAGCTCCCAATCCGTCAAGGACTGCGCCTGAACCGAAGCGATCGTCTCGCCGATCAGCGGCGCCACGTTCCAGGAAGGGGTGATGATCGAAACCAGAGCCATGGAGAGAGTCTTATCCCCCAGGCTTCGGATCGGCGACCGCAGACAGCAGCGAGGTCGTAAAGACATCGAGCTGTCCGGGATCGCTGATGTAGAGTTCGCCCGGGAAAGACTGCCGCCACGCCGTTTCGAAGTAGGGCGCCGTGTCGGCAGGGTCGAACGGCGGCGCAGCCAGCGCGTCATGGAGCCGCTGCGGAACGTCGGCCAGGCGGTCGACAGTGAATACCAGCGGGCAGGAGCGATAGAAGGCATCGCCCATCACCACCACCGGCTTGCCGAGCAGCATGGCTTCGGCGCCGGACTTGCTGTTGACGGAGACCACGGCGTCGGCGCGGCCCAGCACGGCATAGTTGTTGGTCTGCGGCGGCAGCAGAACGAAATTGTCGAAGCGTTGCGCGAGCTCGATCAAGCGGCCGGCTGGGACGGCGCCGATCTGTGCCGGATGTTCCTTGACCGCGAGGACGTGCGTGTCGGGGAGGGTGCGCAGCAGGAAATCGATGGTCGCGACCTGGTCGAGATATTCCGGCGAGCGCAAGGTCAGCGCCATGTCGGCCGGCACGTGGAGGGGATAGTAGACGAACGGGCCGTCCGGCATCGGGCGATAGATCTTTCGCAGCCGCCGCGCGCCATACGCCATGGCGGCATGCATGCGCGCATGTCGAAGGTTGTGGCCGAACTCCTGATGCTTGCCGAGCGCAAACTGGTCCCAGAGTTTTTCGACCAGTCGCCGTGCGTTGCGTGCATTGGCGATCTTCTTGAAGGCCGCCGAGTAATGATGCTGGTCCTTCTTGGGAATCACGATGGCGCGCTGGCGCAAGGTATCGTCGAGATAGGCCCGCACATCGGGAGAAACCGTCTCCGCCGGCACCGGCATCGTGTCGGGAGCGCTGAATCTGTCCGGGGTATAATAAAGCCTGCCGCGAAAGAATGACGGCTCGATGAACCAGTTCCGGACGCCTCGCTTTCTCGCAGCGTAGAAGCAGGCGATGACAGAGAGGAATCCGCCGAGTTCCTGAATCGCGATGACCCGCTTTCCGCCGGCGGTCAACCGGTCGAGGACGGCTTCCATCGCGTTGGTGTAGATCATGAAGCGCCGACGCAGTGCGGCGGTATCGCGAATTCCGAACGTGACGCGCTCGTGGCTGAACAGGAAGTTCGTTCCATCGAGGCCGTAGCCGGCGACACGCGCGGCGAAGGCGTGTTCCTCCTCGATCGGCGCGCCGCCCTGCAGGCCGGTCCGGTACATGTTGACGACGGGGACGCCCTGCTCCTCGGCCATCTCCGCGCTGCGGTCGTCGAACGCGAGCAGGTGCACTTCGCGTCCGGCGTTGCGCAGCCGCTGCGCCACGGGAATCCAGAACCGGGTCTGGTACGCCGCGAGCGTGGTGATCAGGATCGTTTCGGACGCGGCGGTCATGCGGGCTCGGGGCGTTTTTCAATGGCGATGCTCGCGAGCGGCATGCCGGTGGCTTTGCATCGCGCGCGCGTCGCGCTGAACAGCGAAGGGTCGCGCCCGTCGTGAACTGCGATGCGATCGAGCAGGGCGGCGACGGAAGCAGGTTCAATCCGCTTGTCGCGGCGGGCAGGGCTGACCAGGGTGCGCAGCCG
>DATCXE010000769.1:0-4815 GCA_036565985.1 Bradyrhizobium sp. | reverse complement strand
TTCCGCACCGCCGAGTTCGCCTGGTCGCGCTATGCGCAATGGGTGGCGAATGCGCGTGGCATCGAACTGGCGGAGCGCCGGCTGGTGCCGCCGCTCGGTCACTTCTCGCTGGTGCGCTTCCGCAAGACCGGTGTCGCCGCGGCGGCGTAGTGCGTGATCGCCGAGATTGCGTCACGCGCTGCTGCGATCTGTCACATGTCAACATCATGATGTCATTTGCCGGACATCGAATCCCTGTAGACCCGAGCCCATCAGAATTTTGGGGGATAGAATGATCAAGAACTTCATGCAGGAACTGAAAACGCAGCGCTGGGACGACCATCGCTACTATCACCACAGCCGCATCAACCAGTCGCTGCACTTCGTCAGCGCGGCGAGTTTCCTGTTCGCCTATGTGATGCTGTTCTTCGATCCGGTCGTGTCGGCGCTGGTCGGCTGGCTGGTGTCGATGACGACGCGGCAGGCCGGTCACTTCTTCTTCGAGCCGAAGGGATATGACCACGTCAACCAGGCAACGCATGAGCACAAGGAAGAGATCAAGGTCGGCTACAATCTGCAGCGCAAGGTCGTGCTGATGACGATCTGGGCGCTGTCGCCGCTGGTGCTGTACTTCAGCCCGACGCTGTTCGGGTTGGTCGAGCCCTGGACCACGAACGCCGACTTCATGCGCCAGGTTGCCAAGATCTGGCTCGCGGTCGGCATCGGCGGTCTCCTGTTCCGTACCATCCATTTGTTCTTCATCCGCGACGTCGAGACCGGCCTGGTCTGGATGACGAAAATCCTCACCGACCCCTTCAGCGATCTCAAGCTGTACTACAAGGCGCCGCTGGCCCTGATGAAGGGCGAACTGATCGATCCCGGTCTCGAGAAGCATGTCAAGCACGCGTGAGGGCTACTGCATCGCTACCGTCATGGCCGGGCTTGTCCCGGCCATTTACGTCTCACGCAGGAGTCATTCCGGGATGGTCCGAAGGACCAGACCCGGAATCTCGAGATTCTCAGGTGCGCAATTGCGCACCATAGTTCGATGCTTCGCATCGCCCCGGAATGACGATGGGATACGAAAGCATTTCCGAAGCCGTCATTGCGAGCGAAGCGAAGCAATCCATCTCTCTGCTCTCTGCACAGACGGATGGATTGCTTCGTCGCTTCGCTCCTCGCAATGACGAAGGAGGCCGCAGTCCGGTGATGACCGTTAACAGAAAAGCGCCTTCAGCGCCCAAGCTTCTTCCGCACCATCTCGCGCAGGATCTGCCGCTTGATGTTCTTGTTGGTGAGCGAAGCATCCTGCCACCACCAGCCGTCGCGCTTCATCTTTTCGGCGGCGGTGACAAAGCGGCCGGCGACTTCGCCGAAATCGGCGTCGGTGTAGTTCAGGCTGAAGATCAGGCGTCCGGTTCCGACCCAGCTCAGCGCCAGGCCTTCGGCGCGCAGATAGTATTGAAGCATCCAGTTGTAACGGGACGGTTCGGCATATTGCACCATCCAGATCGAGGACAGGTTGCTGACGCGGACCGGCAGGTCGTTCGCAGCGAGCCGCTCGTTCAGCGCCCTGGCGCGGCCGTTCCAGGTGTCGTCGAGCCCCTGATAGATCGCATTGAAGTTCGGGCTGGCGAGGCGGCTGAGGAATTCGTCCATCGCCGTCATCACGTAAGGGTGCGAATTGAAGGTGCCGCGGGCGAAGCAGACGTCGGCCGGTCGGTCGTCGCGGAAGCGGCGCATCAAATCCTTAGCGCCGCAGACCACGCCGACGGGAAGTCCGCCGGCGAGGCTCTTGCCGTAGGTCACCATGTCGGCGCGAACGCCGAAATATTCCTGCGCGCCGCCGGCGGCGAGGCGGAAGCCGACGAATACCTCGTCGAAGATCAGCACGATGCCGCGTTGGTTACAGACCTCGCGCAGCTTCTTCAGCCACGCGCCATAGGCCTCGCGGTCGAACGCGCCCTTGCGCGAGCTGTCGACGAGCGCGGAATCGCCGGGCGCGTTGGCGTTCGGATGCAGCGCCTGCAGCGGATTGACCAGCACGCAGGCGATATCCTTGCGCGTTCGCAGCACATGCAGCGTCCGCTCCGACATGTCGGCCAGCGTGTAGGTCTCGTGCGGCGAAACAGGATTGCCGACGCCGGGCTGCACGTCGCCCCACCAGCCGTGATAGGCGCCGGCAAAGCGAACCAGATGAGACCGTCGGGTGTGGTAGCGCGCCAGCCGCACCGCCTGCATGACCGCCTCGGTGCCGGACATATGGAACGAGACTTCGTCGAGCCCGGATATCTCGCACAGCCGCCGCACATTGTCGGTTATGACCGGGTGATAGGGGCCGAGCACCGGGCCGAGCGCATGCGCGCGCGTCTCGGCCGCGGCGATGCATTCCTTGTAGAAGTCGTTGCCGAAGATGTTGACGCCGTAGGAGCCGGTGAGGTCGTAGAAGACATTGCCGTCGACGTCGGTGACGGTGACGCCCGCGGAGGACTGCATGAAGGCGCCGGTGCCGAGATGTTCACGGACCAGACGGCTGTACTGGAACGGCACGCGATAGTTTTCCGTGAACTGCAGATCGGAAATGTGCCCGGCGGCCTCCGCCGTCATCCGCCGGCCTTTGGCATAGCGCTGCTCGTAGAGGCGGGCGAGCCGGAAGAAGCCAGCCTGGCGCTGCCGCGCGACGTCGTCAGGCGCGCCGTCGGAGCAGAAGAAATGATCGATGTCGAATTCGTAATGCGGCAGCAGCCGCGCGACCATCTTGGACATCTTGGAATGTCCTGATAGCGAGCGGTGCTTGGCGCGCGAAAGCGCCAGCCGCGCCTTCAATTTGGGGAACACTGCCGCGGCGCTCACGACTGCTGCGGCGGACAGGGAAAGAATCGGAAGGGACGAATCCATGCCTGAAGCGCTAGCCAATCCACCTGACAGATTGATGACAGCGAGGGCGCTGATCGCCCGCTTTACGCAACAGGAGGACCTCAATTTCCTGCTGACCAACCGGATTCCGCGGGCAGCGCTGACGCGGTTCATGGGCTGGTTCAGCAAGATCGAGAACCGGCTGGTGCGCGATTTCTCGATTGGCTGCTGGCGCCTGTTTTCCGATCTCGACCTGTCCGAAGCCAGAAAGACCGAGTTCAAGAGCCTGCACGATTGCTTTACGCGCGAGCTGCGGCCCGGGCTGAGGCCGGCGGATCCCGACCCGTCGGTCGTGTGCAGTCCCTCCGACGGCATCATCGGCGCCTTCGGCAGGATCGCCGACACCGAGTTGTTCCAGATCAAGGGCGCGCCATACTCGCTGCTCGACCTGCTCGGCGATCCCGCGCTGGTGGAGCAACACCGCAACGGCCGCTTCCTCACGCTCCGTCTGACGTCGAGCATGTATCACCGCTTTCACGCGCCGTATGACGGCAGGATCGAGCGGGTGACGTTCATCCATGGCGACGTCTGGAACGTCAATCCGATCGCGCTGAAGCGGGTCGAGCGGCTGTTCTGCAAGAACGAGCGGGCGGTGCTCGAGATGCGTCTGCCATCAGGCGAAACGCTGACGCTGGTGCCGGTCGCGGCCATTCTGGTGGCGAGCATCCGGCTGCATTTCCTTGACATCACGCTCAATGCGCAGAGCAGGGGGGCGACCGTGTTCCCGTGCGATGCCGATGTGCGCAAGGGCGACGAACTCGGCTGGTTCGAGCACGGTTCGACCATCATCGTGCTGGCACCGGAACATTTCGAATTCGCCGACGGTGTCGCCGACGGCGCGCGCATCCGCGCCGGCGAGCCGTTGCTGCGGAAACCGTAATCGCGATCTCGATTTCGCGACCGCTTGTCTTTATATGGTCGCGGGATTCGAAATCGGAAACGGGAAACGAGATGGCGCGAGCGTCTGTGCTGGCGGCGGGAGGTATTGTGCTGCGGCAGGCGAAGACGCCGCTGGTCGCCGTGGTGCGCCTGCGCAAGCGCGATGAATGGGTGTTGCCGAAGGGCAAGCTCGACGACGGCGAGACGCCGCGCGCGGCCGCCGAGCGCGAGGTGATGGAAGAAACCGGGCACGACGTCTTCGTGCACGAATTTCTGGGCACGCTGGTCTATGAGTCCCGCGGCGGTTCCAAGGTGGTGCATTACTGGCGCATGGAAGCGCGCGGCGATGCGGTTCATGAACTGATGCGGGATATCAGGGCTGTGGATTGGCTGCCGCTTGGCGATGCAGTCGATCGGTTGTCGCGCGGCTACGAGCGTGCGTTCCTTGAAAATGTCGGGCCGATTGCGCTGGCCGCGGCCCGGAAAGCGCGCGCGAGGCCACCTGTGCCTGCGAAACGCCGGACGCCGCGGTCTGCCGAGAGCGTGCCTCCTGCTGCCGCGCCCACGCTTGCGCCGCCGCAACCCGCGCCGCCGGTTGTGCAGGACGACGAGGTGGGCGTGGCGATCGAAGCGACTGACGATAGCTCCATCGTTGAAGCCGAGCCCGCCGTCTCCCCGTCATTCGCGCCGGAGATAGAGCCGGTGACGGTCGATGCGGTTGCGATGCCGCGCAAAAACCTGCTGCAGCGGATGCGGGACTGGCTGCGACGCGCAGCCTGATCACAGAGCCAGGTCCGACTGTTTCGCTGAACCTCATGTCCCGGGCGCGACGCGGCGCGCAGCGCTGCTTCGCAGAACCGGGGCACGAGAGGCGTTATTGGCGATAATCTTTCGGCTTGCCTCGTTGCGGCACGGCCGCTGGCCGCCGCGGCGCCGATCCCGGCCGTTGCAACGCCGGCGCACCCTGAATGGCGGGTGGGCGCTGCAGTCCGGGCACGCCGAACCTGTTCGGCGATCCGGGCCGCGCCAGCGGCGCATTGG
>DATCXE010000754.1:0-4381 GCA_036565985.1 Bradyrhizobium sp. | reverse complement strand
CGAACTGGTCGTCGAAATATCCGACGATGGCGTCGGCTTCCCCGCCGATCCGCGGCTGGGCCGCGGGCTGACGGGGATGCAGGAGCGGGTCCGCGCGCTGAGCGGGACGCTGCAATTGCTGCGCGAGGACGGACGCACCTGTGTCCGTTGCCGCCTGCCGGCGGGCGATTCCGTCGTGGCCGCTGAAACGACGGAAACCTGACGGACGACGTTTGCGGCGGACCTGCCGCCTGGATCAGGCCGACGGACGCGCAGTCATCAGGCTTTCACCGGCTACCCCGGCGACTTCCCGCCGCGTCGCGCACGAAGCAGGGGCGCAAGCGGTCTGCAGGATTTTTCCGTTCGGCGTAAAGGTGAAAGCGATGCGAACAGGCTTTCCTTCGTAACTCAGATAATCGAGCACGACGCCATCGGCGGCCGGCGTGATTTCCTCCAGCCCGAATGCGTTCGGCACGATCGCATCGAACCGCGGCCGCCAATAGGCTTCGAGCTCGGCGCGGCCTTCACGGAGTCCGATCTCGTCGCACCCGCATTCGAACGTCGCGTCATCCGCGTAAAGTTCGAGCAGCGCCGCAAGGTCGCGCTTCCTGCACGCGTCCAGCCAGTCGACCACCAGCGCTATCTGATCGAAATCATCAGCCAAATCCGTCGGCTCCATCCAGTGCACAGCCCCACGCCCGGATTGTCGAAGCGGGGTGCCGCAGTACGGCGATCATGTGAATGGACACAGAGCGGCCCACTGTCCCGAGTTCATCGTCGAACCCGAAACGATCCTAGCCGAAAAAAGTTCCGTTGAAGCGACCGGGAAACTACGGCCGCGGCATTAACCCAGGCGCGCGCTGTCCGCGCCACCACACGCCAAACGCGATCATGACCGCGAAGGCGAGCGTAAACCAGGTGATGGCGTATTGCAGGTGATCGTCCTTGAGGTGGACGGCAAGCGCGCCGGGCTTTGGAATACCGCTCTCCGGCACGGGCTGTTCGAGATCGATGTAGAACGGCGCAACGCCCTTGCCGCCCCTGTCCCAACCCAGCGCATGCGCCATCGACAGATGATCGCGGACGAACCAGAGCCGCTTGTCGAGATTCTCCGGCGGCGTCAGCGTGCCGGCGTGTTCGGGAAAGCGGATGTAGCCGGTGAGTTTTACCGGGTGACCGGTTACCAGCCGGCCCACCGCGCGATCCTGCTGGCCGCGGTCCTGCATGGTGTTCTGGACGAAGCCCGCGTTGACCGCGACGCTCTCGCCGTCTGCCAGGCGTGCCGGCAGAAACGCCCAGGTGCCGGGGCCGGAGACGTCGGCGCGCACCGCTGACCCCGCGCTATAGACCATCGCATCCGGCAGCGGTGCGTAAGTCGCAGTGAAGCTGACGCGTCGGAATTCGTCCTTGGCCGGCGTCAGCGCATTCCATTGCGAGGGCTGCGGCAGCGCTCCGGGCGGCGCGGCAAGCCGTTCATTCAGCATCGCGATGAGCGCATGCTTCTCGACCCGCCGCTGCAATTGCCAGATCCCGAGGCCGGCGAAGGCTGCCACCATCACCAGCGTGAAGATGGCGAAGCCGGAAACCGACCGCCGCCGCGGAAGTTGACCGGTCATTTCGGCTCGCGATCGATCAGCTGGCCGGGCGCGGCCTTGTGATGAAACTGCAGCGCGATCAGCAGCGACTTCATCGAGCGCAACGGCAACAGCGTCGTGACAGCAATCAGCGGCAGCCACAGCGCTGCATGGAGCCAGAATGGCGGCTGGTACTTGACCTCGACGATCAGCGCGGCAGCGACGACGACGGCCCCCGCCAGCATGATGATGAAGATCGCAGGGCCGTCACCGGAATCGATAAAGGCGTAGTCGAGCCCGCACGACTCGCAATTGGGACGCAAATCGAGGAAGCCGCCATAGAGCTTGCCCCTGCCGCAGCGCGGGCAACGGCACGCGATGCCGCGCAGCGCGCTCTGGGTCAGGGTGGGTGATTGTTCAGGGCTCATATTCTGTCCTTCCCCTCCTTGAGAAAGAGGGGAAACAAAAAAGGGGCGGTCTTGCCGACCGCCCCCCTTGTACCACGTCAAGCCTGCATCAGTGTCCGGCCACGGGTCCGGCGCCGCGGAACCAGACGTAGATGCAGATGAACAGGAACAGCCACACCACGTCCACGAAGTGCCAGTACCAGGCGGCGAACTCGAAGCCGAGATGCTGGGTCGGAGTGAAGTGGCCGGCATAGGCGCGGATCAGGCAGACCAGCAAGAACACGGTGCCGACCAGCACGTGGAAGCCGTGGAAGCCGGTCGCCATGAAGAAGGTCGCACCGTAGATGTTGCCGGAGAAGGCGAAGGTGGCGTGGGCGTACTCGTAGGCCTGCACGCAGGTGAACGCGGCGCCCAGCAGGACGGTGAGGATCAGGCCGTATTTGAGGCCCTTGCGGTCACCCTCGAGCAGCGCGTGATGCGCCCAGGTCACCGTGGTGCCCGAGGTCAGGAGCAGCAGCGTGTTGAGCAGCGGCAGATGCCAGGGGTCGAAGGTCTCGATGCCCTTCGGCGGCCAGGTGCCCGGCACGCTGCAGGCGCCCATCGCCGTTCCGGGTCCGCAGCCGAACACCGCGTCGCGGGTGGCGTGAACCGCGTCGGCAGGAAACAGCGCGGAATTGAAGAAGGCCCAGAACCAGGCGACGAAGAACATCACCTCGGAGGCGATGAACAGGATCATGCCGTAGCGGTGGCTGATCTGCACCACGCGAGTATGGTCGCCCTTGTACTGGGCTTCACGGATCACGTCGCCCCACCAGCTCGCCATCGTGTAGAGCACGCCGATGGTGCCGACGCCAAAGATGATCGGGGCTGCGGCGGTCATGTGATGCATCCAGGTGATCGCACCCACCGCCATGACGAAGGCCGAGATCGAGCCGACGACCGGCCACGGGCTCGGATCGACGAGGTGGTAGTCGTGGTGCTTCGCGTGCGCCGTAGCCATTGCGGTCTCTCCGTTAGATGTGCCGTCCCCTTCGGCACATATCCGTCTCAAATTTCAAATCGCGAAATTCCGTGAGGTACGGAATTTCCTGGTTACAGGTTTCCCGTCACAGGTTTCCCTTGCGCTTGTCCGCTTCGCCGGCCGCGACCGGCTTCGGCGCCGCATCGCGCACGGGATAGAAGGTGTAGGATAGCGTGATGGTCTTCAGCCCGTCGTTCTCGCTGTCCTTGGCAAGCTGCGGATCGACGTAGAACACCACGGGCATGTCGCGCTTCTCGCCCGGGCCCATGGTCTGTTCATTGAAGCAGAAGCAGTTGATCTTCTGGAAGTAGGCGCCGACCGTCAGCGGCGCGACGTTGTAGGCCGCGACGCCTGCGGTGGTGCGCGCGGCCTGGTTGGTCACGGAATAGAATACGGTGACGACCTCGCCGATCCTGACCTCGATCTCGGTCTGCTCGGGCTCGAACTTCCACGGCAGGCCGGGCCCCACATTGGCGTCGAACCGCACGGAGATCTTGCGCGCCAGCGGCGCGTCCGACGGCGCCGAGGTCGCAACCTGGGTGGTGCCGTTGAAGCCGGTGGCGCGGCAGAACCAGTCGTAGAGGGGTACGGCCGCGTAGGACGCGCCGAGCATGAACACCACGACGAAGCCGCAGATCGAAGCCACCAGCGCATCGCGTGTCAGGCCGCGGCGCGAAGCGCCCCCGTCGTCTCCCGCCATTCCCTCGCGCGTCTGCGTCTTGCTTTCCATTTCAATCACATCGGACGGACGAGGACGGCCGGCCCCTTGACCATGGTGACAGCGAAAAACAGCAAGACCAGCACGCCGAGCGCGAGCGCAATCGCGACCGAGCGATGACGACGGCTTCTTTTTTGCGCCTCGGTGAGGACGATTCCATCTTGTTTCTGCTCGTCATCCATTTGCGTTCCATGCGCCCCCTACCCGATCGCTGATGCGATAGCGCCAAGCGCAGGCGCGACCGCGCGGATCGCCGGAGCGACCGCGCGGACCACGACCTCGACCAGCAAGGTCGCAAACAGGGCAAACAGATAAAGGATCGAGAAGGCAAACAGCCGGCGCGTCGCACGCAGCGCGGGCTTGCCCTCGCGGTGACGATAGACATCGATCGCAAGCCACATCATGCCGGCGCCAAGCAGCAGCGAGATCACGCCATAGACCGCGTCGAAATAGCCGAGCGGCCAGGGCGCCGCGGCAATCGCGACCAGCACGACGGTGTAAAGCAGGATCTGCAGCCGCGTCGCGTCGGGGCCTGCGACCACCGGCAGCATCGGTATGCCGGCGCGGGCGTAATCGTCTGAACGGAACAGCGCCAGCGCCCAGAAATGCGGCGGGGTCCAGAAGAAGATGATGAGGAACAGCAGCAGCGGCTCCATCGACAGCGAGCCGGTGGCCGCAGCCC
>DATCXE010000752.1:0-6781 GCA_036565985.1 Bradyrhizobium sp. | reverse complement strand
CACCAATGCGACACGGTCCTCGATATCGAGTTTCATGGCTTGGCGTCCTCGATCCAGCGCACGGTCATGTCACGATATCCAGCGAGCACGCCGGCATGGTCGCCGTCGGTGGCGCGAGCGGTTTGAAGAACATACTGCCCGCGATAGCCGGATTGCTCGATCAGCCGGATGGCTTTTGCGAGATCCGCAGCGCCCGTGCCGAGCGGCACGGTGGTGCCGCCAAGCAGGCGATCCTTTACGTGTACGTTGAGAATGCGCGGCGCGTAGGCTGAAATCTCTTCGGCGGAATCGTAGCCGAGAGCGGCGCTGTTGCCGCTGTCGTAGTTGATGCCGAACACCTCGCGCGGGAGAGCCTTGATGAATTCTGCAAGCGGGGCAGGCGGCAGGTCGGATTCGAAGACGATCTTGACGCCCTGCTTCGACAGCGAAGAGGCCCGGTCGAGCAGAACGCGCAGCAAGGTTTCGGTCTGCGCGGCGTGCTCGATCCTGCCGTTGTCGACCAGCGGAATGACTGCGAATTCGATGCCGAGGGTTGCGCAGGATGCGAGCACCAGATCGAGATCCTCCACGAGCGACTTATGCGCCTCGCCATCCGCCTTCCAGAACGGCGCCTGCATGAAGCAATCGCCGGTCAGGCTCGCCGCCTTCAACCCGTTGCGGCGCGAGAGTTCGATGATCTCCTGCTGTCCGGCTGCGGTGTTCAGCGGATTTTCGCGCAGCCGATCCTGGTCGATGGTCCATTCGATCCGGGTCAGGCTGAGCGCGCGGGCGCGGGGAAATTCCTCGCGCCATTCATTCCACGGGAAGGCCTGGATCTTGCCGTCGACCATGGCCGACAGCCGTCCCTGCATGAAGCCGATGCGTTCGAGCGTCGTCACGGCTTACCCTCGCTGATCGCAAGGCCCTTCGCGGTCCAGCCGCCATCGACGAACAATTCCTGGCCGGTCACATAGCTTGAGGCATGGGAGGCCAGAAAAACTGCGGCGCCGGCCAGATCGTCCGGGTTGCCCCAGCGCCCGAGCATGGTGTGACGGCGGCGATCCTCGTGCATCGCAGGGTCGGCAAAGCTCGTGGCGGTCATCTCGGTTGCGACATATCCGGGCGCCAGTGCGTTGACGCGAATGCGGTCGCGCGCATAGTCCGCGGCGAGCGCGCGGGTGAGGCCGGCAAGGCCGGCCTTGGCCGCGACATAGCCGGGGTTTCCGGGAAAGCCGCGTACCGAGTTGATGCTCGTGACGTTGATGATGGAGCCGCCGCCCGCCTGCTTGAGCAGGGGATAGGCCGCAAGGATCGTCGCATACACGCCGCTCAGGTCGACCGCCAGCGTGTCGCGAAATCGCTGCAGTTCGTTCGTGGTCCCGGAGGCGGGGAGGCTGATGCCTGCCGCATTGACGAGGATATCGATCCGCTCCCCGGCCCTGGAGAGACTGTCGAACGTCGACTGGATGGCGGCGTCGTCGGCGAGGTCGCACTTGATCGCCGTGACGGGCGAAGGCGCGGTGCCGGTCCGGCTGATGCCGAAAACCTTTGCGCCGCTCGCCTGCAGGCCGCTCGCAATGGCTGCGCCGATGCCGCGCGAGGCGCCGGTGACGACAGCGGTCTTGCCTTCAAGGGAGAATGCCGCGGGATTATGCATAGCCGTAGCTGCGCATGATGGCGGCACAAAGCTTGATATCCTCGGGCCGATCGATCTGGAACATCTTGTGGCGCTCCATCAGGTGCATGCCGATCTTGCCGCCGAGCCGGTTGTTCTGTTCGCGCAGCAGCGAGGGAACGAGAACATAGAACGAGCCGTTTTCCAAATAGCGCGTTTCGATCTGCTGCCGCATCCGCCGGTTGCGGAAATCGTAGTTGATCGGCTCCGGTCCGTTGGCGCCGATGCGCCAATTGAAATAGTCCTCGACCTCGCAGACCGAGAGCAGGCTGTCGAGTTCTTCCCGCTCGAACGTGGCAAGCGCCTGCTCGATATCGCTGGGCTCGCGGATCGGCGACGTGGCTTGCAGGGCAACCACCCTTCCGAACGGGCCGCGCTTTCCGTCGAGATGTTCCAGCGCGTGTAGCCATGCCGACTCCGACGAGGCGAGATCGCCGGAGATATCGTCGGGGCGTCGGACGCCGACCGCGCCGGCGGCTTCGGCGGCTTCGAGGATCTGGTCGCTGTCGGAAGATACCGCGACGGTATCGACGCCGCGCGCGGCAGCCGCCTGCATGACGGTCCAGGCGATCAGCGGCTTGCCGCACAGATCGATCAGGTTCTTGTGCGGAATTCCCTTGGAGCCCCCGCGTGCGGCGACGACGGCGAGCGTTCGCCCGGACGTAAGGCGCGTCATATCCGGCCCTCGAGACGCTCGAGCGCGGTCCAGAAGCCTTCACCCATGTTCTTGTGGCCCTGCCAGATCTCGGGGATGAACGACGCGTCGGGGGCGTGCTTGCGCAGCACGGCGCCGATTTCGTCGAAGTCGATTTCACCTTCGCCGACCTGCAGGCCCTCGCCGTCAAGACCCTTGGCGTCGCCGAAGTGCAGATGGGCAGTATGGGGGCCGAGCCTTGCGAGGCCTTCGGCGAAGTCGAAGCCGAAATGATTAGCGGCGAGCTTGGTGTGGGAGACGTCGACGCACATCCGCAAATTATGTTTGGCGCAGAACGCGGCCGACTCGTCCGGAAAAATGAAAATGTTCTGGTGGCGCTGTCCGCCGAAGTGCCAGGGGAACGGCGCCATGGTCTGGGGAATCAATTCGACTCCATCAAGGTCAAGCTCGGCGAGGCTGCCGGCGAAGATGCGGTAGCACTCGGCCTTGCGTTCCGGGGAAAGCGGCTCGTCCATGGTGAAGCCGCCGATATTGGCGACGATCGGCGGGCGCTCGGTCTTGGGAAAGAATTTCTTCAGTCCCCGCGTGATGTCGATGACGGCCTGGGTCTGCTCCAGCGAATAGCGGCGCAGGCCTTCGTCCGTCGTCGCGAGATCCATCAGCTTGCTGCCTGCAAACAGCTCGGGCGCATGCACCACGAAGCCGAGATCGTAGGTGCCGGACAGATAGGCGGCCGGATCGCGCTCCATGTCGCTGTAGCTGAGATGGAATTCGATGATGTCGGGCTGGCAGATTTCCAGGAAACGCTGGATGTCATGATAGCGAACCGGCACGCCCCAGGGCCGATCGAAACGATAGCGGCGCGCTGTGGCCGTGCCGTTGTCGAGGTCGCTCTGGAAGAAGTAGTCGTCCCGCGCCATCGCGCGGTTGAGCCGCCTGCCGATCAGGGCGGGCATCCTGAGCGGCGACAGGCCCTGGCCGGGACTCCGAACAGCGATGTCGCTTTCGGCGACGACCGTGCCGGCCGGGATGTCGCGGGCGGCCACCAGGCTCTTGGCGAGATTTTCGCGGTTGATCAGTTCGCCCTGGCTGAGCGCGCGTTCGGCGAGCTTTTCGCCGCGCGCTGCTTCCACCTCGCGAATGCCCGACACCAGCGCCTTGAATTCTTCCGGCTCCAGGCTTGCGGCATGGTCGGGGCCTTCCATTCCACGATCGAGCGTGATGTGGCGCTCGATCAACACCGCGCCCATCGCCACCGCGCCGATCGAAACCGCGATGCCGCGCTCGTGACCGGAATAGCCGACGACGGGATGAATCTCGCGCAGCGTTTCCATGAAGCGCAGATGGATATTGTGAAGCGCGGCAGGGTAGGTGCTCTGGCAATGCAGCAGCACGTAATGCGCCGCGCGGTCGTCGAGAAACTTCGCCGCGGCGCGAATTTCATCCGACGTGCTCATGCCGGTCGAAACGATCAGCGTCTTGCCGGTGGCGGCGAGGTTTGCCAGCAAGGGCAGGTTTGTTAGGTCGGCGGAGGCGACCTTGTAGGCCTGGACGCCGAACGTCTCCAGGGTCGCGACGCTGGATGCGTCCCAGGGCGTGCAGAGATACTGGATGTTCTTCGAGGCGCAATAGGCCGCGACACGGCGCTGCTGATCGGTCGTCAACTCGAAACGGCGCAGCAGGTCGAGCGTGTATTCGACGGCGAGGTCGTCGTCCTTTCCCGAAAGGCTCGAGGCGCGGTAAACCTCGTCCAGCTTGCGCATCTGGAACTTGGCGCAATCCGCACCGGCCGCGACCGCAGCATCCACCAGCGCGATGGCGCGATCGAAATCGCCGTTGTGGTTGTTGCCGACTTCGGCGATGACATAGCACGGCTGGCCGTCGCCGATCGTGCGATCGCCAATCCGGATGGTTGCCGCCTGGTTGGTCGAATTCATGAAGCCTTTCCGGTGTGTCTATTCCTGCGCCGTGTCGCCCGCGGCGGGCGTTGCGCGAATTCGGGATTTCCAGGTCCGCAGGCCGCTCTCGTCGAACGCGATGCGCGAGCAGGACAGGCCCTTCTGCTCAAGCGCTGCAATCAGAGGATAGCGGTGGAACGGCCGGACGAAGAAGACGAAGTAACCGCCGCCGCCGGCCCCCAGCAGCTTGCCGCCGACCGCGCCATTGGCCTTGGCAAGATCATAGATCGCATCGAGTTCGCTGGAACTGATGAGAGAACTCAGGCGGCGCTTGGCGTGCCATGCCTCGTCGATCAGGCGGCCGCACTCCAACAACTGGCCACGCAGCAGGTGGTGCCGGATCTCCCGCGTCATTTCCTTTTGCCGGGCCGCGGCCGCGACGGCGTCGCTGGTTTCGCGCTGTTGTTTCTGGTCGCGGTGAATCGAACCTGAGTCATGGTTGCCGCCGGTGTAGCAAAGCACCAGGCTCTCTTCGAGTTCGGCGATGATGTTGGGCTCGAGGCGGAGCGGGACGATCGTGTTTTGCTCCGACGAGAACTCCATGTGATTGAAGCCGCCGAACACGGTGGCGTACTGGTCCTGCCATCCGCCGGGAATGTTCAGCATCAGCCGTTCCGCCTGAAACGCCATCTCTGCGATCTCGTGGCGGTCCCACCGGTCGGAGCGAAATTCGTTGAAGCAGCCGATGATGGCGGAGGACACCACCGCCGAACCGCCGAGGCCGGAACCAACGGGAAAATCGGCCGAGACGTCGAGATCGAAGCCGTATGCCGGCTGGATCAGGCGGATCACCGATTTGATCAGCGCCAGTTCGCCCTCGCTGCCGAGGCCTGCGAGATTTTCGGCTTCGACGGTGCAGCGGAAATCATGTGAGTAAATTCTGATCCTGTTGTCGGGCCGCCGCCGCAGCGTCGCATGCGCATACATCGCAATCGTCGCGTTGATGACGGAGCCGCCGTCATTGTCGACGAAATAATGCGTGAGGTCTGTGCCGCCGCCGGAGAAACTGATCCGAACCGGCGAGCGCGCGCGGGCGAATACTTCGCTCTCTTCACCGAGGGTGAAGCGATCGCGGCTGAATACATCCACCAGCCGGCCGCCGGCATCGAGGATCGGAACGACGTGGACGCGCTGGTCGAGCAGCTTGAGGATCTGTTCGCGGGGGGCGCCGGCGCGCGCCCAGACAAAGTTGCGGTTGATGCAACTCGCGACCTCGCCCTGGATCGATATTCCCGTGAGCAGCCGCCGGCGGATGTCGCCGTCGGTGACGGCGCCGATCACACGCCCCGCGGCGTCGCGTGCAAACAGGATCCCCAGCTTGTTGGCATTGAGCCGCTGGAACGCCTGTTCGATCGTGTCGCTTTCGGCGATGGTGAGGTGGCTCTTATCGGGCAATTTGGCGGGTCCAAAGGGGCAACCGGTTCCGGCCTCTTGGCGCGGAAACGCCACTATTTCCGGGTCGTTAGATACGTGAGGGGGGAAGATCGTGCAAGCTCCCCATGCCGCGCCCGGCAACCGTCGCACCTCGCTCAGGACGGCTTCCAGCCGATCGCAAGCAGTTTTTTGGGAGGCGCCACCAGGGGGCAGCCGATTCGCTCCCAAATCGCGCCCTTGCCCATGGCCTTGAGGAACGCCTCGATCCAGGGTTCGGGTACCCGTACCAGCCAGGGCGATCTGCCGAGGCTGACACGGTGACGCGCGATGATGCTTGCCACCGTGACCGGCGCCGGGTCCGACACGATGAAGGTTTCTCCGCGTGCGCGAGGATTGCTCAGCGCAGTCTCGACGGCCGAGTTGAAGTTATGGATCGACAACACGGATCGCTGCGCGTTCAGCGCTCCAAGCGGTAGCGGAATCGGCAGCCGCGAAAGGCGGTGGACGATCGCAAAATTTCCCTTCTCGCCTTCGCCGTAAATCACGACCGGCCGCAGGATAGCGAATGAAATGCCTGCCCCGCGAATCGCCTGTTCGGCGGCGAATTTGGATCGGCCATACGCGTTGTTGGGCGTCGGAAAATCATCCTCGGTAAGCTCATGATCCGAAAAGGATCCGGATTGGGCGGCGATCGATGAGATAAACACCAGGTGTTTTTTGCCTTCGCGGGATATCGCGCGCGCAAGCGCCGAAGTCGCGCGATGATTGACGCGGTCGTAGAAGTCATCGCCGGCATGCTTGTGGGCGATGCCCGCAAGGTGAACCACGGCGTCGCAATGTTCCAGAAGGGGCTGCCAGTCGAACAACCTGGAGATATCCGGCAGCGAAACTGCGGTGACGTTCGGATTGTCGAAACGGACGGCCGCCCTCGACGCCGCGATCACCTTGTATCCCAGCGCGGCAAGGTAGGGAACGAGGTGCCCGCCTACGAATCCGTCGGCGCCTGTCACCAGCACCGCGGGCTTCTCCTTGTTGCAGGCAGCGCGCCGGTCGAATGCCTCGGCAGGTTCCCGTGGGTGATGCGGTCCGAAAGCACCTTTAAGTTGTGACGTCATCGGTTAGGGCCGCTCTCTCGCCGCT
>DATCXE010000744.1:0-6573 GCA_036565985.1 Bradyrhizobium sp. | reverse complement strand
TCTATGCGGTTTACACCAGTGCGCAGGGTGCGATGAAGCCGTGAGCGGCCTCCGCCGTCATTGCGAGGAGCGAAGCGACGAAGCAATCCATCGATCCACACACTCGGAGAGATGGATTGCTTCGCTTCGCTCGCAATGACGGGGTCAGGGCGTCGCGCCGCTCATCCGCTGTTCCTTAACCCCGCCGATATCCCGTTGATCGTGAGCTGAATCCCGCGCAGCACCTGTTCGTCCGGGTTCTGCGCGCGGTGCTCCTTCAGCAGTTCCACCTGCACGTGGTTGAGCGGATCGAGATAGGGGAAGCGGTTGCGGATGGAGCGATCCAGCAGCGGGTTGCCCTGCAGCAGCCGCTCGTGCCCCATGATGTCGAGCAGCGTCTCGATCGAAGAATGCCATTCACGCCGGATGCGGCCAAAGATGCTCTCGCGCAGCTTCACGTCGGGCACCAGTTCGGCGTAACGGGAGGCGATCGCGATCGAGCTCTTGGCCAGCACCATGTCCATGTTCGACAGCAGCATGCGGAAGAACGGCCACTCGCGGTAGAGCTCCTGCAGGAACGGCATGCCCTGCTCCGGATGCTCCGCGATCCAGGTCTCGACCGCGGTACCAAAACCGTACCAGCCCGGCAGCATCAGCCGGCATTGCGCCCAGCTGAACACCCATGGAATCGCCCGCAGGTCTTCGATCTCGCGGGTCTTCTTGCGCGAGGCCGGACGGCTGCCGATGTTCAGCGTCGCGATCTCGTTGATGACGGTCGAACCCCAGAAATAGTCGGAAAACCCTTCGGTTTCGTAGACCAGGCCGCGATAGGCCCGAAACGCCAGCAACGACAGCTGATCCATTGCCGTCAGGTACTCCTCGCGCGGCGCACTTTGGCGGGGATGCAGCAGGCTTGCTTCCAGCGTGGCGGCCGCAAGGATCTCCAGATTGTTGCGGCCGACTTCGGCGTTGGAATATTTGCTGGAGATGATCTCGCCCTGCTCGGTGATGCGGATCTGACCGTTTACGGCACCTCCGGGCTGCGCGATGATGGCGTCATAGCTCGGTCCGCCGCCGCGGCCGACCGATCCGCCGCGGCCGTGGAACAGCCGCAGACGCACGTGGTGGCGCTCGAACACCTCGACCAGCCCGATCTCGGCCTTGTAGAGTTCCCAGCCCGAGGTAACGAAGCCGCCGTCCTTGTTGCTGTCGGAATAGCCCAGCATCACTTCCTGCACGCTGCCGAGGCTGTCCACCAGCTTGCGGTAATCATGCAGCGACAGCATCCGGTCCATGATGCCGGACGACGCCTGCAAATCTTCGATGGTCTCGAACAGCGGCACGATATTGATGGCGCTGCGGCCGGACGGATGGACGAGGCCGACCTCCTTCAGCAGCACCGCGACCTCCAGCATGTCGGACATGCCCTTGCACATGGAGATGATGCATTGGGAGATCACGTCGGCGCCGAAGCTGGCGTGGGCCTCGGCGGCGGCGCGGAACAGCGCAAGTTCGCCCAGCGTTTCCTCGCTGTACTTGACGAACGCCGAGCTGAGCGGCCTAGCGCTGCGCAGCTCGCTCACCAGCAGATTGACCCGCGCTTCCTCGCCGAGCGCGAGATAGGACATGCCGGGGATCGCGGCGTCGAACAGTTCTGCGACCGTGCGTTCATGCACGGCCGAATTCTGCCTGATGTCGAGCCGGGCGAGATGGAAGCCGAAGCAATCCACGGCCCGGCGCAACTGCCGCAGCCGTCCGCGCGCAATGACGCTCGAATTATTCGCGATCAGCGAACGATCGAGCACATCGAGATCGGCCTTGAATTCCTTCACCCTTGCGTAAGGCGCGCCCTCGCCGACCGGACGCCGCGTGGTTTCGACTTCGAGCTTTGCCGCGGTCGCGGTCAGCCGGGCATAGATGCCGGACACCGCCAATCGATACGGCTCGCCGCTACGGTGCGGCGAGGAGTCCGGGGAGCGCCCGGCCAGCGCACGCAACTCTTCGGACACGTCGGCGAGATGCGCGGCAAGCGACAATTCGGCGCCGAGTTCATGCAATTGCTCGAGATAGAAGTTCATCACCCGGCTCGACTGCAGCCGCAGCGTGCCGCGCATGACATCGGCTGTCACGAACGGGTTGCCGTCGCGATCGCCGCCGATCCAGCTTCCCATGGTCAGGAAGGACGCCAGTTCACCGGCCGCCCCCTCCTCCTGGTTCAGCTGGTCCTCCAGCGTGCAATGCAGCCGCGGCACCTCATGCAGGAACGTGTAGTCGTAGAACGAGAGGCCGTTGGCGACCTCATCGAGCACCGTCAGCTTGGTCCGGCGCAGCAGGTTGGTCTGCCACAGCGTCAGCACGGCGCGGCGCAACTGCTCGTCGCTGGCTTCCGCTTCCTCCGGCGTCAGCTTCATGCGTTCCCGCCGGTCAAGCAATGCCGCGATTTCCATCTCGCGGTCCATCGTGCTCTTGCGGCGGACTTCGGTCGGATGGGCCGTCAGGACCGGACTGACCTGGGCATCCCCAAAGAAGCGCAGCAGATCGGCGGCGCTGAAGCCGGCCGTCCTGGCGTGGGACAGTGTCTGGGCAAGCGTGCTCGTTGGCGGCCCGCCGCCGGCGCCCCAGCCCCGCATCTGGCGGATGTTGTTCTGGTCTTCGGCAATATTGGCGAGATGCGAGAAATAGCTGAAGGCGCGGACGATCCGCACGGTGTCGGCTGTCGACATGCTGTCGAGGATGGTCTCGAGTTCCCGCCGCGCCAGCCTGTCCTCGTCGCGGTGGAACCGGATCGAGGTCTGCCGGATACGCTCGACCAGGTCGAACACGTCGGCGCCTTCCTGGTCGCGCACGGTATCGCCCAGGATACGCCCGAGCAGGCGGATATCGGTCCGCAGCAGCGCGTCTTCTGCGTCTTCGGCGCGATTTGACCGGGCTTCCGTCTCGGAAGGCATGGTCTGGGATGGCATCGTCTGGGAAGACATGGGTCGCGCTACCTCAGAAGCTGCCTGGGAATTCCGAGTGTGCAAGTTTTTTGCCGCAGTGCAAGATAAAGATGGAGGGACGAATTACCCCGGGAATTCCTCATCCTGAGGAGCGGCCTCTTGGCCGCGTCTCGAAGGATGGCTGCAAGCGAGATCGGGGCCTCATGGTTCGAGACGCGCTTTCGCGCTCCTCACCATGAGGGATCATTTATCCGTTCTGCGGCAAGCTAAATCCTGCGCCCCGCCCGCTCCCAATAGGGATCGCGCAGGCGGCGCTTGAAGATCTTGCCGGAATCCTCCCGCGGCAGGTTCGCCTGGATCTCGATGTGCTTCGGCACCTTGTAGTCGGCCAGCGAGACCTTGAGCTGGGCGCGAACCGAGGCCATGTCCAGCGTCACGCCCGGCTGCGGCTCCACCACCGCCATCAGCGCCTCGCCGAATTCCGCGTCGGGGATGCCGAATACGGCGCAATCATGCACGCCCGGCACCGCATGCAGCGCCGCCTCGATCTCGGCGGGGTAGATGTTGACGCCGCCCGAGATCACCATGTCGCGCTTGCGGTCGCAGATGAAGACGTAGCCGTCCGCGTCGATATAGCCGACATCGCCCGAGGTGATGAAGCCGTCGCGGTCAATCTCGGCGCGCTTTTCAGGCTTGTTGTGATAGGTGAAATCCGGGTTGCCGGCGATGCGCGAATAGATCTCGCCGATCTCGCCCTGCGGCAGTTCCCTGCCGTCGTCACCGATGAAGCGCAGCTCCGCGCCGGGCGAGATCCTGCCCACCGTGCCGGGCTTCTTCAGCGCATCCTCAGAGGTGGCGAAGGTGACGGCGCTGGATTCGGTCGAGCCGTAGAATTCGTAGATGATCGGCCCCCACCATTCGATCATCGCCTGCTTGACGTCGGCGGGGCAAGGCGCGGCGGCATGGATGACATGGCGCAGCGAGGACATGTCGTATTTCCTTCGGATCTCCTCCGGCAGCTTCATCAGCCGGATGAACATGGTCGGCACCATGAAGATGGTATCGACCTTCTCGGTATCGATCACCCGCAGGAACTCTTCCGGGTCGAAGCGCGGCATGATCACGAGAGCGCCGCCAAGCCGGCCGCCGCGCAGGCCGAACGAGTTCGGCGCCGAATGATAAAGCGGCCCCGGCAGTAGTGCGCGGGCGCCCTGCTTGAGGCCGTAAATCATGGTGCGCAAGCGTTCGCCATTGGCGACCTGCTCGGGCGTCGGCGCATTGCGGCGTACCCCCTTCGGATGGCCTGTCGTGCCTGACGTGTAGATCATGTTCTGTGGCTGCGGCACCGCGGGACCGTCATAGCGCGGGTACTGTTTCAGCCAGGATTCGAAATCGATCGCGAAATCGGGCGTGGTGAGATGATCCGGATCGATCCTGTAGTTGGCGAGAATTTCCGGCGGCGTCGGCACGCTGATCGCGGTGACGCCTTGCGGTATAGCGTCGCGCAATTGATGCAGCATGTCGGCATGCGCGATCAGCACGGCGGTGCCGCAATCCTTCAGCACGTAGTTGATCTCTTCCGGCTTGAAGTGCCAGTTGACCGGCACACCGTAAGCGCCGAGCCGCATCGCGGCGTAGGCCGCTTCGATGAAGGCGATGTCATTGCGCATCAGCATGGCGACGCTGTCGCCCTGCCTGACGCCGAGCTTCTGCAATCCGCTGGCGATACGGTCGGCGCGATCGGCGACCTCGTCGTGGCCGCGCCTGCGCTGGCCGCTGATGACGCCGTGGAAGAGTTGGGAGGCTGACATTATTGCGTTCCGATCTTTCGTCGGGTTCCGGGGATGACCTCGATGGTCGTCATTCCGGGATGGTCCGAAGGACCAGACCCGGAATCTCGAGATTCCGGGTTCGATGCTTTCGCATCGCCCCGGAATGACGGATTGAATTACCCCGCCTCCGCAAACTTTGGCGCGCGTTTTTCCATGTTGGCACGCACCGCCTCGGTCTGGTTGGCGCTGCCAAGCAGCTTCTGCTGCTCGACGGATTCGGCGAGCAGCGCCGGGCCGGGATCGACCGACAGCTTGTTCAGCATGCGCTTGGCGGCACGGATCGCATCCGGGCTCTTGCCGGCGATTTCGCGCGCAAGCTCGAGCGCCGCGGCCCGCGGGTCGTCGCAGATCCGCGTCGCTAAGCCATAACTCATGGCTTCCTGCGCGGAGAAGATGCGGCCGGTGTAGGTGAGTTCGCGCAGGATGTCGTCGCGGACCAGCGTGGCGAGGATCGGGGTGCCGGCCATGTCGGGCACCAGGCCCCATTTGATCTCCATGATCGACATACGCGCATCGGGCGTCAGGAAGCGCATGTCGGCGCCGAGCGCCAGTTGGAAGCCGCCACCGAAGGCGACGCCCTGGATCGCAGCAATGACCGGCACCGGGAGTTGCCGCCAGCCCCACACCGCCTGTTGCGGGAAATTTGCCAACCCATGCGTGCGTGCAGAGAGGTCGCGTTTCTCGCCGCCGGGGACCCCGTTACCGCCGCTTTCCTTCATCGCGGCGAACCGTCCCATATCGAGGCCGGCGCAGAACGCCCGCCCCTCGCCGGACAATACTACCGCGCGGACCCCTTTTTCATGGGCAAGGCGCTCCGTTGCGGCCACCAGCGCCTCGAACATCGCGGCATCGAGCGCGTTCATCTTGTCGGCCCGCACCAGTCGGACATCGGCGATGCCGTCCGAGATCGACATCGAGACGCGTTGTTCCATGAGAGATCCTCCACTCTTCTTTCTTGTCGCTTTGCCGACTTGCCGCTTTACAGAAAGGCCCTTGTCCGGTTTTAGTCAATCGACCAATTAACAGCAATTCCCGTGGGTGGAAACGATGTTCAACGATCAGCTTCTCGTCGGGCGGCGCATCCTCGTAACCGGTGGCGGTACCGGCCTCGGCAAATCCATGGCCGCGCGGTTTCTTCAACTTGGCGCCGAGGTCCATATCTGCGGCCGCCGCAAGATCGTGTGCGACGAGGCCGCAACCGAACTGATGGACCAGTACGGCGGGCGCGTGGTCAGCCACGGCGTCGACATCCGCAACGCCATGGCCGTCGACGAGATGATCGAGGCGATCTGGACCTCGGGCCCTCTCACCGACCTCATCAACAACGCGGCCGGCAATTTCATCTCGCGTTCGGAAGAACTCTCGCCCCGCGGCTTCGATGCCGTGGCCAACATCGTGATGCACGGCACGTTCTACGTGACGCATGCGGTGGGACGGCGCTGGATCGCCGCCAGGCAGCGCGGCAACGTGGTGTCGATCACCGTGACCTGGGTACGCAACGGCTCGCCCTATGTGGTGCCGTCGGCGATGAGCAAGTCGGCGATCCACGCCATGACGATGTCGCTCGCGGTCGAATGGGGCAAATACGGCATCCGCCTCAACACCATTGCGCCGGGCGAAATCCCGACCGAGGGCATGAGCAAGCGCATCAAGCCGGGCGACGAGGCCGGCGCGCGCACCAAGGCGATGAACCCGATGGGCCGGGTCGGCACCATGGAGGAGTTGCAGAATCTCGCGGTGTTTTTGATCTCCGGTGGCTGCGACTGGATCAACGGCGAAACCATCGCCATGGACGGCGCGCAGGCGCTCGCCATGGGCGGCAA
>DATCXE010000739.1:0-12420 GCA_036565985.1 Bradyrhizobium sp. | reverse complement strand
TGGCTAGAACGGCAGCAGTATGTCCATCACCTGCTGGCCGTAGCGGGGTTGTTGCACGTCGGTGATCTGGCCGCGGCCGCCATAGGCGATGCGGGCTTGCGCGATTTTTGAAGAGTCGATGGTGTTGTCGCTCTGGATGTCTTCGGGGCGGACGATGCCGGCGACGATCAGTTCGCGGATTTCGAAGTTGACGCGGATTTCCTGCTTGCCCTCGACCACGAGATTGCCGTTCGGCAGCACCTGCGTGACCACGGCGGCGACGTTGGTCTGCAACGCTTCCTGGCGGTTGACCGAACCCTTGCCATCGCTCGACGACGTCGAGTCCGTGGTCAGGAGGCGGCCGGGCAGGATCTTGTTCGGCTGCGTGATGGTCTGGGATCCGATGAAATCGGTAATGCCAGAGTCTTCCTTGCTGGTGCGGCTGCGCTGGGTCTCGTTGGCGATGTTGGCCTTGTCGGTGATGTTGACGGTTACCGTCAGCAGGTCGCCGATGCGTGCGGCGCGCTGATCCTTGAAGAAGGCGCGGCTGCCGTTCCGCCACAGCGAGTTCGCATTGTAGGAGGCCTGTTCCGGCTTTGGCATCGGCATCTGCACCGGCTTGTAGCCGGGCTGCGTGGTCGGGTTTTCGATCTCCGTCAGCTTCGGCTTTTCGCCGATCTGGGAGAGACGGTCGATCGAGGAGCAACCGCTCGCGGCGACAGCCAGGGAGAGCAGGGCGCCGGACAGGACGATGCGGTTGATACGGGAGACTGACATCTACGTTACTCGGCTTTTGGAGCGACTGGCGAATTGACGGTGGCGACGGCGACAGGCACTGCGCCGGCATCGCTGGACTGCGCCGGGCGGGACGGGACGGTCGTGATGGAAACCTGGCCGCGGCCGATCACGGTGCCGGATATCGTCCGCTTCGACTGCAGGTTCATCACGTTGACGACGTCGCCTTCGGTGCCGTTGTCCAGCGCCTTGCCGCGTATGGTGAGGTAGAGCCCGGCCGTCTCGTAGATCAGCGTCACGTTCTGATCGCGCTGCACGAGGTCGGGCTTGGCGAGATCGGCGGTCCTGATCGCCTGTCCGGCGCGGAGCTGGCGGCGGACCTGCATGCCCACGGTCCGGTCCAGCGACGCGGCATCCGCACCGACCTCGGCCTTGGGCCGGCGCTCGACCACCACGTCGGAGTGCCTGATGAGTTCGTTGCGGTCGACATTGCGCGTCAGCACCGCGGCCTCGACGGTCTCGATCGCCGTGCCGGTGAAGCGCAGTTTGGCCGGCGCCGTGCCGTTCTCATTGGCGATTTCAAAGGTGATGTCGAAGCGGCCGTTGCGGTTGTCGTAGCGCACGACGGCCGGCTGCATGCCGCCGGTGAAGCTCGGCTCCAGCCTGACGTCGCCCGGGTCGCGGTCGAAGGTCATGCTGAGATTGGCGGCGTCGCCGAGGCCGTTGCGGCGTTCCAGCGCGCGGGCGATCTGCAGTTCGATCTCCTTGCCCTCGAGCGTGCGGGCCAGGCGGGTGACCGAAATTTCCTTCAGGTCGCGGGTGTCGACGCCGATGACGTGGTGGGTGCGAAGGGTGTTGAGCACCTGCGCCACCGGCAGCGAGCCCGTGGTGCCGAGGTCAGGCGCGCGGTAGATCGCGACCTGCGCGGCGTTGCCGGCATTGTCGACGATGTCGCCGATCCGCACGAGATCGCCCGACACCTGCACGTTCGCCCGCAGCGCGGGAGTTGCGATGATGTCGTTTCGGGTCTGCGCGAGCGCATGCGTCGCAGGGCTTGCGAGCAGGGCGGCGGCGAGAAGGAACGCGCGGGCGATCATGGCTGGTCCTCAGCGGAACATGTTGGTGGCCGCTTGCATCATCTGGTCGGCCGCGCTGACCACCTTGGCGTTCATCTCGTAGGCGCGCTGGGCGGCGATCAGGTCGGAGATTTCGGTGACGACCTCGACGTTGGCCTGTTCGAGGTTGGCCTGCTGCATGTCGCCGAAGCCGTCGGTGTTGGCGATGCCGTCCTGCGGCGTGCCGGAGGCGGGCGTGTCCGTGAACAGGTTGTCGCCGATCGGGTTGAGGCCGGCCTTGTTGATGAACCGCGTCAGGCCGATCTGGCCGACCAGGGTCGGCGTGGTCGAGCCGGGCAGCATCACGGTGACCTGGCCCTGCGAGTTGATGGTGATCTGCGAGGAATTCTGCGGGATCGTGATCGTCGGCTGCACCGGATTGCCCTGTGCGGTGACGACGCGGCCCTGCGCGTCCATCATGAACGAACCGTCGCGGGTATAGGCGTAGGTGCCGTCGGGCACCTGGATCTTGAAGAAGCCTTCGCCGCGGATCGCGATGTCGAGGTCGTTGCCGGTCGGCGACAGCGTGCCCTGGCTCATCAGGCGCGGCGTGCCGACGGTCTTGACGCCGCCGCCGATGTCGACGCCGACGGGCAGGATCGTGCCCTGATCCGACGCCTGCGCGCCGACGCGGCGCACGTGGTCGTAGATCAGGTCCTGGAACGCCGCGCGCTGTTTCTTGAAGCCGGTGGTGCGCAGGTTCGCGATGTTGTTGGAGATCACCTGAACGTTGAGTTCCTGTGCCGCCATGCCGGTCGCTGCTGTATACAAAGCGCGCATCGATCAATGCCTTACGGTTATGCCGGAACGTCGGCGAGTTTCTCGATTGCGGTTCGGTGCAGGTCGTGCTGCTGCTGCAGCATCGAGGAGATCTGCGTGTAGGTCCGCGTGATCTCGATCAGGCGGCTCATCTCGTGGACGGAATTGACGTTCGACTTCTCGATGACACCCTGGCGCACCCGCGAGGCGGTGTCGGGCTGCGGGGCGATGCCCTGGCCGGCGGAGTAGAGGTTGCCGCCTTCCTTCTCGAGCTTCTGTGCGTCGGCAAAGGAAACCAGCCGCAGCTTGCCGCGGACGGAATCGATGCGGTTGGTGCCCTCGATCACGGTGACGTTGCCGTCCGCCGCGATGGTGATTTCCTTGTCGGTCGGCTGGAACACGATCGGGCCGGAGGTGCCCATCACCGGATTGCCGCTCGCCGTCACGAGCTGGCCCTGATTGTTGATCTGCAGGCTGCCGTCGCGGGTGTAGCGTTCGCCGGCCGGCGTCTGCACCACCAGGAAGGCCGAGCCGTCGATCGAGACGTCGAGCGGGTTCTTGGTGACCTCGGAGGGGCCGGCCGAAAAATCGTGGAAGGTGCCGCGGTCCTGGACAAAGGAGACGCGGCGGTCGGAGGGCACGAAATTGTCTTCCCGCGCCGGCGAGCGCAGGTATTCCTCGAACAGCGACCGGTCGGCCTTGAAGCCGGTCGTGTTGACGTTGGCGACGTTGTTGGCAACGACATCCAGTTGCCGTTCCAGCGTCATCTGCCGCGAAAGTCCGACGAGAAGGTTATTCTCCATCGGTGGTTCTCCCCTTGATCGATCCGGGGCCGAGCTCTCCCAAGCTCGTCGTCCAGATCCCTTGACCTTCGGGCTCTCCCAAGCCTTCCGGTCGCGATCTACTCAGCGAAAGCCGTGCCAAGTCGGGAAGTGATTGTTTCTCAATGGGGTAGGGATTTTTCGAAGTGCGGCGCGGGCGGCAGAAAGGTCTTGTTGACCATGTTTGCCCGGCAGATTTTTCCTAGTAGGGCGCCAATGGAAAGGTTCCGTTAACCATTATTACCCTAGCGTTGCACGTAATGAGGGCGCGTGTGCGCCGGCGGCTTTTGTTTCGCGTTGTGGGGGCTCTTCGTTACCCAGGCTGGTGGCAACCGCGTTCGTTCCGGATTGGAATCGGGCGGGGCAATGGCTGATAATGAGCAGGCGGAAGGCGCGGGCGACATCGAAGCCGCACCGCCGAAGAAAGGCAAGCTCAAGCTTCTGATCGCGATAGGAGGCTTCGTCGCCATCCTCGGCGCCGGTGGCGCTGCGTGGTTCTTCATGATGCGCGGCCATGGCGAGGTGAAGCACGCCGAGGCGCCGCCGCCGAAGCCGCCTTCATTTCTCGAAGTGCCCGACATGATGGTCAACCTGGTCGGCGCACCCGGCGAGCGCGTGCAATATCTCCGCGTCAAGGTCGTGCTCGAGATCAAGGAAGGCAAGGAAGTCGAGGCCATCAAGCCCAACCTGCCGCGCGTCACCGACCTGTTCCAGACCTACCTGCGCGAATTGCGGCCCTCCGACCTCAACGGCTCGGCCGGGCTGTTCCGCCTCAAGGAGGAACTGACCAAGCGCGTCAACTACGCGGTGGCGCCGCAGCAGGTCAGCGCCGTGCTGTTCAAGGAAATCGTGATTCAGTGACGGGCGGATCGAAAGACCATGGCTAACAAGGACCAGATGGACCAGGACGCGATTGCCGCCCAATGGGAGGCATCGCTCGATTCCGAGGATCCCGCGGCAGCATCCGAAGAGGCCGCCGCCAACGAACTCTCCGAAAGCATGGCGCTGCAATGGGCGGCCATGGTCGAGGACGGCAGCCGCGACTTCGGCAACAAGAACTCCGGCGAGCGGGTTCTGTCGCAGGAAGAAATCGACAATCTGCTCGGCTTCACCGTCGGCGACGTCAGTCTCGACGACAATTCCGGCATTCGCGCCATCATCGATTCCGCGATGGTGTCCTACGAGCGTCTGCCGATGCTCGAAATCGTGTTCGACCGCCTGGTGCGGTTGATGACCACATCCTTGCGCAATTTCACCTCCGACAACGTCGAGGTCTCGCTCGACCGCATCACCTCGGTCCGCTTCGGCGACTACATGAACTCGATCCCGCTGCCTGCGGTGCTGTCCGTGTTCAAGGCCGAGGAGTGGGAGAATTTCGGCCTCGCGACGGTGGATTCCAGCCTGATCTATTCGATCATCGACGTGCTGCTCGGCGGCCGCCGCGGCCAGACCTCGCTGCGCATCGAAGGCCGGCCCTACACCACCATCGAAACCAACCTGGTCAAGCGGCTGGTCGAGGTCGTGCTGGCCGACGCCGAGCAGGCGTTCCGCCCTCTGTCGCCGGTGACGTTCTCGATCGACCGGCTGGAAACCAATCCGCGCTTCGCCGCGATCTCGAGGCCCGCCAACGCCGCGATCCTGGTGCGCCTGCGCATCGACATGGAAGACCGTGGCGGCAACGTCGAACTGCTGCTGCCTTACGCCACCATCGAGCCGATCCGTCCGGTTCTGCTCCAGATGTTCATGGGCGAAAAGTTCGGCCGCGATCCGATCTGGGAAGGGCATTTCGCGACCGAGGTGGCGCAGGCCGAGATTTCGGTCGATGCCGTGCTGTACGAAGCCGATATTCCGCTCAAGCAGCTGATGAAACTCAAGGTCGGCGACACTCTGCCGCTGGAAATGCGCCCCGAGGCGCTGGTTCAGGTCCGCTGCGGCAACGTTCTCTTGACCGAGGGGCGCATGGGCCGGGTCGGCGACCGCGTCGCCATCCGCGTCACCAAGCAGCTGCGCAAACCCAATACCACCTTCGCGATGTTCGAGAAGGCCGATGAGCAAACCAAGTTGATGGAGGCACAATGAGTCATTCCCTTGGCATTGTGATCGAGAGTCTGGTGGCGGTGCTGCTGATGCTCACGATCGGCTACTGCATGCTGCTCAACAAGCGGCTGAAGCGGCTGAAGGCGGACGAGCATTCGCTGAAAGCCACGATCGCCGAGCTGATCACCGCGACCGAAATCGCCGAACGCGCGATCGGCGGCCTCAAGCACACCGTGCGCGACGTCAACGAAAATCTCGGCAGCCAGCTCTCCGCCGCGACGCAGATGGCGGGGCACCTGAAGGACATGCTGGCCGAAGGCGACGGCGTCATTCGCCGGCTGTCCAGGATCGCGATTGCGGCGCGGCCTTCGCAGGAGGCCGAACCCGCAGCACCGAAGATGTCGAGCGCCAAGGCGGTCGCCGCGGCAGCGGAAGCGTTCGCTGAACGCCGCAGGGCGAGTGGCATCGCTGCATGAAATCGTTCCGCGATATCCGCGTCATTCCGGTCGTGCTGGTCGCGATCTTCGGCCTCGTCGTGCTGAAGATCGCCGGCCTCGTGATCGATGGCGGATACGTGTTCGAATATCAGCCGAGCCCGCCGCCACCGCCAGCCAAGCGATCCTGGGCGCAGGAGAATCTGGGTTTCCCCGGCGGCAGGGTCGACGCCGACGTCACCGGCTCGGTCAAGAAGGAAGAGCCAAAGAAGGAAGAGGCGCCGAAGCCTGCCGCTCCCGCCGCGGAAGCGCCGAAGGCCGACGGCGTCGTGGTGTTTCCCGAGCAGAACCCGCAATCGGTGTCACCGTCGGAGCGCGCCATCCTCGAAAGGCTGCAGGCGCGGCGCCAGGAACTGGAACAGCGCGCGCGCGAAATCGAAATTCGCGAAAGCCTGCTGAAGTCGGCCGAGAAACGCATCGAGGGCCGCGTCGAGGAGGTGAAGGCGACCGAGGCCAAGATCTCGGTAGCGACGGGACAAAAGGCCGAGCAGGATGCCGCGCGCTTCAAGGGCATCATCACGATGTACGAGGGCATGAAGCCCAAGGACGCCGCCAAGGTGTTCGATCGGCTCGAGATGTCGGTGCTCTACGACATCGCCTCCCAGATCGCGCCGCGAAAGATGTCGGACATCCTGGGCCTGATGCAGCCGGAGGCGGCCGAGCGGCTGACGGTCGAACTGGCGCGCCGCGCCGGTACCGACAAATCCACCTCCACCGCCGAATTGCCCAAGATCGAAGGCAAGATCCTACCGCAAAAGCTCAATTGAGATTGCCCTAAGGTTGGGACGCTCTGCACATCGCAGGGATTCCCTGCCTAAAGGATTTCTACTTAGTGGTTTATACCGGTGCCGGATAGCGATTGGCCTAACGTTCAAGAATTGCATTTTACATTTTATGAGCAAGTTGTCCGGAAGCGCTTTGTCCGGGCGGCTTGGCCATGGAGAAAGCGCCATGCTTCATCAGGATGCGTTGGTCAACTTGAATCGTCAATATGCCTCCCGCGGGTTGAGACGACGTAGGCTGGAGCCGGAGTTGTTTGCTCTGCAGGAACAGCTTCATCGGCGAATTGCCTCCGAACTCCACGACTCGACTTGCCAGCATTTGGTGGCGGCGAGCCTCGGCCTGATGCAGATAAGGAACGCTTTGGGTGATGCACCCGCGATAGAGCGGCACTGCGAGCAACTCGACGCCTCGATCAATTCCGCTCTGAAGGAATTGCGATCTGTCGCATATCTGCTGCTGCCGCAGGACCTTTTTGAAGGAGAACTCCAGGCGACGATCGAGCAGTATGCGGCAGGATTTGCAGCCAGAACCGCGTTGGCCGTCGAAGTCTCCATTGCGCCTGAGGCAAACGCTTTGCCGCATGAGAAGCAGCGGTCGTTGATGAGAATTATTCAGGAAGCGCTGACGAACGTGCACCGTCATGCCAATGCGACCAGGGTCGATATAGCTCTTCAATCGAGCGAAAGTGAATTCAAGCTCGAGATTCGGGACGACGGGCAGGGGATCGAAGCTGCGGCCAGCGCGCGTCGCCTTCCCGTGCCGGCGTTTGGCGCCGGCCTTCGCATCATGCAGGCAAGGCTGCATGAGATGGGTGGGCGGCTCGAGATTTTCTCTTCGCTGAAACCGGGGCGTCGAGAAACCGTTCTTCTCGCGACCTTTCCCCGCGAGTTCGCCGTGGCCGCTTACTCGAAAGCAGCTCCCAAGCGACGGATTCGCGGCGCGGCGAGCGGACCCAAGCAATAATCAAATAGGGGCGCCGACACCCCGGATCAGAGATAATCTACGCGGCGCACCCTACCGGATCCGAACGACAACGGAGCTTCGTTTGATCATGAAGCGCATTCTCATAGCTGACGACCATGAAGCTGTGCGGGCCGGCTTACGTGCCATTCTGGAAAAGCAAGTGGGCTGGGAAGTCGTGGCCGAGGCCAGCAACGGCAGCGAGGCCGTCGCGGCGGCCGTCGAGAAGCGCCCCGACGTTGCCATCATCGATTATTCGATGCCGCTAATGACCGGTGTGGAAGTCACGCGGTGCATAAAAGGGCATCAGCTGCCAACCGAGATTCTGATCTTCACCGTTCACGACTCGAATTTGCTTGCGTGGCAGGCGTTCCGCGCCGGTGCTCGGGCATTTCTGCTGAAGTCTGATGCGAGCAAGATGCTTTTGGCGGCCGTCAAGTCGTTGATCCTTCACAAGCCGTTCTACGGTGGATCTTTTTCGAGCGAATTGAGGGACGCGGCAAACGGGAAGGGCGACCTGAACGAGGTGCTTTCGCCTCGAGAAAGGACGATCGTCAAATTGGTTGCGGAAGGGCATAGCAACAAGGGCGTGAGCGCGATCTTGAATCTCAGCATAAAGACGACTGAGACGCATCGGGCGGCCGCTATGCGCAAGCTGAACATAAATTCGACCGCGGGCCTGGTTCGGTACGCCGTTCGCAGCAAGCTCGTGGAGGCGTGAAGCCGTGTCACGTGGATAAGATCAGCTGCGCCAACGTTGCCGGTCTTTCATAATCCGTGGCTCCAGCTATGGGATGTCACCGTGAAGCAGATTCTGATTGCGGACGATCATGAGGTGGTGCGAACCGGACTTCGCGCGATCATCGAGACGCGCGCCGACTGGATCGTGTGCGCAGAAGCGGCCGACGGCAAAGAAGGCCTCGAACTGGTGTCGAAACTGAAGCCGGACGTAGCTATCGTCGATTACTCGATGCCTGTCATGAACGGCCTGGAGGTTTGTCGCCGGGTCAAGTCGGATCGCCTGCAGACAGGAGTTCTCATCCTTACCATGTTCGAGGATGAGAAAATCATGACAGATGCGATGTTGGCCGGCGCGCGAGGAATCCTGGTGAAATCGGATGCCCGATATCATCTCGTCGCCGCGATCGAGGCGTTGCTCGACCGGCGGCCTTATTTTACCAGCGCGGCGTTGGAGAAATTGCTGCGTGACTATGTGTCCGTCAGGTCGGAGGGGCCGGCCGCGGTACTCACGGCACGCGAGCAGAACGTCGTTCAACTGATTGCGGAAGGACACACGAACAGGTCCGCCGGCGCGGTGCTGAATCTCAGCGTGAAGACGGTCGAAACCCATCGCGCATCAGCTATGCGTAAACTCAATGTTTCATCGGCCGCCGAGTTGGTGCGATATGCCGTTCGCGCAAAAATGATAATGCCTTGACGAGTTGTTTGCCGAGCCAGTGCGCTGCTGAAGTGCTGCAGCGTCCGCGGGCGGAAATTCTTTCGACCAGGTCTTGGGCTTGCCGAACTCCATGCCAGGGAGTCGGATCGGAACTCCTGGGCACAGGACTGCGTTTTTCTTGGATTGGTCTATGGACGCAATACGATTTTCCACGCGTGAATTGGCCAAGTCGCGCCAGCTTGACGCCTGGCGGGACTGGTACGCGGGTAGTTTCGAGGTAACCCCACTGGACGCGAGCGATCGCGGTTTTGCCGGGCAGAGTGAGGTGTGGAAGCTGGATGGAATGGCCCTTGTCAGCGTATCGGCCCCACCGCTGCGTGCCATGAGAACGAAATCGTTGATCAGACGAGATCCGACCGACCACTGGGTGATCACGATCGGCAAGCGTGCCGCAACCGGCCTCACGCTGGAAAAGGATCAGACGCTGGTGCCGGTCGGGGCGCCGTTTGTCTTGTCAATGGGCGAATTTTCGGCCTCTCAAAGAGATATCGACGACAGGCTTCAGCTCAACATCGCGCGGGATAAATTCAGCACTCTTGCGCCGGCGCTCGACGCAGCGCGGGGCCGAACGCTGAGTACGCCGCTTGGCGGTATGCTCTCGGAATACATCAGGCTGCTGGAACGCCAGTTGCCGGGTTTTGCGGACGAGGACGTGCGCCGGCTCCCACAAGCCGTTGCCGCGATGGTTGCCGCGTGCGTGGCACCGTCGGTGGACCGGACGGCTGCCGCACACGCGCAAATCAGCGCCACCCTCAAGGACAAGGCGCGGCGTTGTATCCTCCGCAATTTGCGTTCTCCTCATCTCGGATCGAGCATCCTGTGCCGTGAACTGGGAATGTCGAGATCGAGTCTTTATCGATTGCTGGAGGCAGAGGGCGGCGTCAAACAGTACATACAGCATCACCGCATGGCGGAGAGTTTTGCGCAATTGAGCGATCCGTCCAACACGCAGCCGATTACCGTCATCGCCGATGAATTGGGGATGCTGGATCCTTCCTCGTTCAGTCGTGCATTCCGGAGGCGGTTCGGCATCAGCCCGACGGATGTGCGTGAGGCCGCGCGAGGCGGCTTGGCTCCCTCGCTCGCGGCAGCACATCCAGATAAAGGGGGTGGCGCCGGCGGACTACTGTCCCGACTCTAGGGTCTGGCGCTTCGTGCCATTGCGATGGTCCTGTCGCCGTCATCGACCGGCCACGCAAGCAAGCTCGAGCCCCGCATCGTCGAGGCTCGTGCTTCCGGTTGCGCAAGTGCGCGCCTGCTAGACCGCCCTGTGAAAAGCGCCTCGGTCGGGACGGGCATAAGACCGATTTGCCACTGCGAGCGCGCCGCGCTCGTTGGTCTCGAGGGCGATCTTCTGTGTCAGCATGACGTCGCCTGCGGCGAGATTGCCATCGGGGCCGAAGCACCATTTGCAAACCAGGCGCCCGTTGTTGCCAAGCTCCTCGATGTTGGTCTGTGTGCCGTGATGGATCCGAAAGCGTGTCCCGGTATCGCTGCCGATGACGTCGAAAAAGCTGTACCGTTCGAAGGAGGCGAGTTGCTCCGGCGAGAGCCAGTCCTTCAACAGCTTGAGAGCCCGGCGATCACGTGCCAGGTGAATCGGGTCGGACGTCGAGGCGTAACGCGCCAACGCTACCGAGAGCGTTGACAGCGTCACTGCGGCAATCAAGGCCAGGATGAACGAGCATACCGCAAGTGCGGCCTGCGCGGTCATGGTGGTCAGCCACCGACAAGTCGCGGATAGAACAGTGTCTCTTCCGCCGTCGGATCGAAACTGCGGATCACCCGCTGCTCGCCGGGGCCTGTGCGCGTCGCTGCCGTGAAGCCTGCGCCGGTCAATTCCATAAAACGCCGCTCGGCCTTTGCGACCGCAGCACGATCGTTGGCATCGAATGTGTGCCGGGTGTCGCCAGTACGGTCCATCACGATCTGGGTTGCCATGCCAAACACTCCACTTCCGGCTGCTCGAGCCGGGGTTTGCCGTGCGCCCCCAGACCGCATTCTGTTCCAGAACGGCGCGGTGTTGAAGATGGTTCCTCGCATGCCTGCAATCAAATGCTGGGCAACGGTGTGGTGCCCAGGCCGGGCGAAAACCGGGTAGTGACCGGTAGCGGGCTTATCCCGCGCGACCGCACGTCCGGCACGGGCGGATCTGTCCGGCTGGCTTGAATGAAATCAGTAAGTTGACGTTAACAAAGCCTTAAGCCCGCCGATCCAAGATTCAGACGCGCAAGCGAGGGCGCTTCGCCGCGGATACGTTGAGGCCAAAGAGAATTTCCTGGATGAGGCGACGGGCTGCCATTGAAACTGGGGCGCCGGGCCGCGCATTGGCGCGGACGGCATTCCATTGCTTTGGCCGTTTCCTTGGCCGTTTCCTGGGCCATTTCGCGGGTATGGCCCTGCTGCTCGTCGGCCTGACCCTGTCTCAGCCCTGCCGCGCCGACGACCCGGTGCGGGGCGAGGCGACATTTACCTCCGCCGGCGGCTTCGCCCGACTGGTGCTGAAACTCGCCGAGGACGTCGAGTCGGAGGTGTCGACCGCGGGATCGATCATCATCATCCACTTCAAGCGCCCGGTGGATATTCCCGTCGATAAATTGTCGGACGCCGTGCCCGACTATGTCGGTTCCGCGCGGCGCGACCCCGACGGCACGGCGATCCGGCTGTCGCTGTCACGGCGGGCGACCGTCAACACCATGACGGCGGGAGAGCGGATCTTCGTCGATTTCCTGCCCGATAGCTGGACCGGTCCGCCGCCGCCGCTTCCCAGCGAAGTCATTCGCGAACTGGCGGCGAGGGCGAGGGCGGCCGAGCGGGCGCTTCGCGCGCAACTGGCGGTCGCCGCTGCCAAAAAGAGGCCACCGGTCCGGGTTCGCGCTCTGGTGCAGCCGACCTTCGTGCGCTTCGTGTTCGAGATGCCCGATGGCGTCAACGTGTCGTCGGTCCTGAACGAGCAGAAGCTGACACTGCAGTTCAACAACGTGCTCAGTTTCGATCTGGCGGACGCCAAGGTGGCCGCGCCGCCGAATGTCGCCTCGATCAGCCAGCGGGCCGATGCTGAATCGTCCGCCGTCGATATCGTGCTGATCGGCGACGTCGATGTGCATTCGTTCCGCGAGGAAAAGAACTATGTGATCGACGTCGCCTTCCAGCAGGCGGAAAAGACGTCGCTGCCGGAGCAGCAGGCCGCGGCACCCAATGTCTCGGCCAAGCCGCAGCCCGCCGCGCGGGCTTCCCGCGACAGGCGGCTCAAGGAAGCGATGCCGCCGCCGCAGCCG
>DATCXE010000731.1:0-3196 GCA_036565985.1 Bradyrhizobium sp. | reverse complement strand
GCCGCTTTGCGCAGCGGGGCGGAGGCCGACGATGTCGCGTTCGTCGAATTCGTGCAATGGACCGCCGACCGACAGCTCGGTGGCGCCGCCGATCTGGCGCGCAAGCTTGGCATGAAGGTCGGTCTCTATCTCGACGTTGCGGTCGGCGTGCAGTCCGACGGCTTCGATGCCTGGAACGAGCAGGCGGCGATCTCGCGCCATCTCGGCGTCGGCGCGCCGCCCGATCCGCTCAACCTCGCCGGACAGAGCTGGGGTCTCGCCGGCTTCAACGCCGCCGGGCTGGAGCTTCAGTCCTTCGCCCCCTACCGCGACATGCTGCGCGCTTCGATGCGGCACGCCGGCGCGATCCGTCTCGACCACGTGCTGGGCCTGAAGCGGCTTTATCTGGTGCCGAACGGATTCAGCGCCGCCGATGGCGTTTACGTGCAGATGCCGTTCGAGCCGCTGCTGGCGGTAACTGCACAGGAAAGTGTCGCCCATCGCTGCGTCGTCATCGGCGAGGACCTGGGCACGGTGCCGGAAGGATTCCGTGCGCAGATGGCCGATTGGGGCATCTGGTCGTATCTCGTGATGATGTTCGAGCGCGACGATCGCGGGGCCTTCCGCGGCATGGATCATTATTCGGCCAACGCGCTCGTCACCTTCAACACCCACGACCTCTCGACCTATGCAGGCTGGCGTTCCTTCGGCGACCTGAAGACGAAGCGCGCGCTCGGCCTCGATCCGGGCGAGAGCGACGATGCGCGCTGGCATGCGCTGGCAATGCTGGACGACGTGCTGCGGCGGAACGGCATCGACCGCAACGATGTGTTTTCCGTGCTGGGCCTGCTTGCGCGAACGAAGTCACGGCTGCTCGCGATCTCGCTGGAGGACATTCTGGGGGTGGTGGACCAGCCCAACATCCCCGGCACCGTCAACGAACATCCGAACTGGCGGCGGCGGCTTCCGGTGCCGATCGAGCAGATGACGTCTGCGGTCGACATTGCCGCACTCAAGACGGCGACGCGCGATCGCTCGCGCAACGGATCGTAACCGTGCCCGGCCGTATCGAGGATTACGGGCTGATCGGCGATTGCGAGACCGCGGCGCTGGTCGGCCGCGATGGCTCGATCGACTGGCTGTGCTGGCCGGCCTTCGATTCCGATGCCTGCTTCGCGGCGTTGCTCGGCACCTACGAGCACGGCCGCTGGCTGATCGCGCCGGCGACGGAGGTCACCGGCACCTCCCGCCGCTACTGGGACGATACCCTGATCCTGGAGACGCGGTTCGAGACCGCTGATGGCGCCGTCGATCTGATCGACTTCATGCCGCCGCGCGGCAGCGTGTCCGACGTGGTGCGGCTGGTGCGTGGCGTCCATGGCCGGGTCCGGATGCAGATGCAACTGGTGATCCGCTTCGGCTTTGGCGCCGATATTCCCTGGGTCAAGAAGAGCGAGGACGGTTCGGCACTTCTTGCCATCTGCGGGCCCGACATGACGGTGCTGCGGACGCCGGTCGCGACCCGTGGCGAAGACATGACGACGGTCGCCGATTTCGAAGTGGGCGAGGGCGAGACGATTCCTTTCGTGCTTACCTACGGCCCTTCGCATTTGCCGGTGCCCAAGCCGATCGACCCCGAACACGCCTTGCAGGATACGCAGGCGTTCTGGACCGAATGGTGCAGTCGCTGCACCTATCAGGGCGAGCACCGCGATCTGGTCATGCGCTCCCTGATCACGCTGAAGGCCCAGACCTTTGCTCCGACCGGCGGCATCGTCGCGGCGCCGACGACCTCGCTGCCGGAAAAGCTCGGCGGCACGCGCAATTGGGATTATCGCTACTGCTGGCTGCGGGACGCCACCTTCACGCTGCTGGCGCTGATGAACTCGGGATATACCGAGGAGGCTGCCGCCTGGCACAACTGGCTGCTCCGCGCGGCGGCTGGCGCGCCGGCCAACATGCAGATCATGTACGGCATCATGGGCCAGCGCCGGCTGCTGGAATGGGAGGCCACCTGGCTGCCGGGCTATGAAGGCGCCAGGCCGGTGCGGGTCGGCAACGCCGCGCATGCGCAGCTTCAGCTCGATGTCTACGGCGAACTGATCGACGCCTTTCATCAGTGGCGCGTGGCCAAGCTCGAAATGGATCAAACCAGCTGGGATCTGGAATGTACGGTTCTGCAGCATCTCGCCGGGCAATGGGACAAGCCCGATCACGGCATCTGGGAGATGCGCGGCGCGGGCAAGCACTATGTCTTGTCCAAGGTGATGACATGGGTTGCCTTCGATCGCGGCATCAAGAGCGCCGAAACGTTCGGCTACAAGGCGCCGCTCGTGAAGTGGCGCGTGTTGCGCGACGCCATTCATCGCGACGTATGCGCCAACGGCTTCGACCCCGAGCTCAACTCCTTTGTCAAATCGTATGGCTCCAAGATGCTGGACGCCAGCATCCTGCTGCTGCCGTCGGTCGGATTTCTGCCGCCGGGGGATCCGCGCGTACGCGGCACGCTCGCTGCGGTCGAACGGCACCTGATGCGCGACGGCTTCGTGCTGCGCCACGATCCGCGCGAGCCGGAGCAGCAACCGGCCGAGGGCGCGTTCCTCGCCTGCACGCTATGGCTCGCCGATGCCTACGTGCTGGCCGGCGAACTGGCCCGGGCGCAGGAACTCTTTTGCCGCGTGGTCGCGATCGCCAACGATCTCGGACTGCTGGCCGAGGAGTACGATAGCGGGGCGCGCCGCCAGACCGGCAACTTCCCGCAGGCGCTGACGCACATCGCGCTGATCAACACCGCGCATAACCTCAGCGTGGCGAAGACGTCGAGCGAGAAGCCGGCCGTGCAGCGGTCGAAATAGCGATTTATCTGTCATTCCGGGGCGCGCATTGCGCAGCCCGGAATCCATTTGGCCGCATGCTCCATGGTGAAATGGATTCCGGGCTCGTGCTGCGCACGCCCCGGAATGACACAAATGAAACCATCGCGCCGAGCCGGCATCCGTCTTCGCCGCCGCAGGCCTGGGCTGGAGAGAGCCTGCTTCTGAGGGAGGTGACGGCGGTCGGACACCGGCTCGGGCTTGCTGATGAACAGCCGCCCACACAAAGCCGGTTCGTCGCACGAAGGCTTTGAGGATTTCTCGATTTATCCTTCACGTCCGCTTGATACGCGCATCCTCGTGGGATCGCTACGTGAGCCCCAGCACAGTTTCCATCGCGGCAG
>DATCXE010000726.1:0-4358 GCA_036565985.1 Bradyrhizobium sp. | reverse complement strand
TGCGGCGCGGCGAGCAGAGTCCGCCGACCATTGCGCGGGTCGAAAAGCTCGTTCACGAGATCAATAACTCCTCGATCCTGCCGCCCGGCGTGAAGATCGAGCGGATCTACGACCGCAAGGACCTGATCGACATCACCACCCACACCGTGCTGCACAACATGGTGGTCGGCATCATCCTGATCGTGCTGCTGCAGTGGCTGTTCCTCGGCGACCTCCGAAGCGCGCTGATCGTCGGCGCGACGATCCCGTTCGCGTTGTTTTTTGCCGTCATCATCCTGGTGCTGCGCGGCGAATCCGCCAATCTGCTGTCGGTCGGCGCGATCGATTTCGGCCTGATCGTCGACGCCACCGTGATCATGGTGGAGGCGATCTTCCGGCGGCTGAATCAGACCACCGCGCTTTCCGCCGCCGAGCAGAGCCACATCTCCTTCGAGACCACGATGGGGATGAAGAGCCACGCCATCCTGTCCGCGTCCGCCGACGTGTCGCGCTCGATCTTCTTCGCCGCCGCCATCATCATCGCCGCCTTCCTGCCGCTGTTCACGCTGAGCGGCGTCGAAGGCAACATCTTCGGCCCGATGGCGCGAACCTATGCCTACGCGCTGGCCGGCGGCCTGCTGGCGACGTTCACCGTGACGCCGGCGCTGAGCGCGATCATCCTGCCGTCGCATCTGGAAGAGGCAGAAACCTGGATCGTGAAGAAGCTCGACCGGATCTATGTGCCGGTGCTGCACTGGGCGATCGCGAACCGCAGGGTCGTCATGACCGGCGCCGCGGGCCTTGTGGTGCTGACCATCGTGTTCGCGCGGCTGCTGGGGCTGGAATTCCTGCCCAAGCTGGAAGAGGGCAATCTGTGGATTCGCGCCACGCTGCCGCCGACCATCTCGCTGCAGGAAGGGAACACCTACGTCAACGAGATGAGGAAGCTGATCCGCAGCCGGCCCGAGGTGGAATCGGTGGTGTCGCAGCACGGCCGCCCGGACGACGGCACCGACGCCGCCGGTCTCTTCAATGCCGAATTTTTCGCGCCGTTGAAGCCGATCTCCGAATGGCCCGGCACCCGCGACAAGGACGAATTGACCGCGGAATTGCTTGGCCAGTTGCAGGACAAGTTCCCTGGCGTCGAGTTCAACTTCTCGCAATATCTGCAGGACAACGTCTCGGAAGCGGTATCCGGCGTCAAGGGCGAGAACTCGATCAAGCTGTTCGGTAACGACCTGCAGGCGTTGACCGACACCGCCAACAAGATCAAGTCCGTGCTGGCCACGGTGCAGGGCGTCACCGACCTTGCGGTATTCACCTCGCTCGGCCAGCCGACCATCCAGATCGACATCGACCGCGCGCGTGCCGCGCGCTACGGCCTGTCGCCGGGCGACATCAATGCCACCATCAAGGTCGCGGTCGGTGGCGACAGCGCCGGCGATCTCTATGAGCCCGGCAGCGATCGGCACTTCCCGATCATCGTTCGGCTGGCGCCGGAATTCCGCAAGAGCGCCGAGGCCATCCACAACCTGCGGATCGGCGTGGCAGGGCAGGGCGGCGCCATCACCCAGATCCCGCTCAGCGAGGTCGCCTCGATCAACCTGATCTCGGGCGCGGCCTATATCTATCGCGAGCAGCAGGAGCGCTACCTTCCGATCAAGTTCTCGGTCCGCAACCGCGACCTCGGCAGCGCGATCCAGGAAGCGCAGGAGAAGGTCGCGGCCCAGGTGCAGTTGCCACCGGGATCGCGGGTCGAATGGGTCGGCGAGTTCGGCAACCTGCAGGACGCCATCAAGCGACTTTCGGTCGTGGTGCCGATCAGTCTCGCGCTGATCGGCGTGCTGCTGTTCTTCAATTTCGGCTCCATCGTCGACACCCTGCTTGCCATGAGCGTGATCCCGATGGCGATCTTCGGCGGCGTGCTCGGCCTGCTGATCACCGGCATCCCCTTCAGCGTGTCGGCCGCGATCGGCTTCATCGCACTGTTCGGGATCGCGGTGATGGACGGCATCATCATCCTGTCGCAGTACAACCAGTTGATCGACGAAGGCTATGAGCGGATGCGGGCGGTGATCCGCGCCGGCGAGTTGCAGCTGCGGCCGGTGCTGATGACCTGCGTGGTCGCCGGCGTCGGGCTGTTGCCGGCGGCGCTCTCGGAGGGGATCGGTTCGCAGGTGCAAAAGCCGCTGGCGGTCGTCGTCGTCACCGGCATGATGCTGGCGCCGATCGTGATCCTGGTGACGCTGCCGGTGCTGATCTCGGTGTTCTCGCGCCGGGCGCGATGAGAGGAGTAGCGCCGCGCGCCGTCAGACGGAGCGCGCGACGCCATCAGTGAAGTGGGCGTCAGAACCCGTAGAGCCTGGCCGGATTGTCGACCAGTATCTTCTTGCGAACCGCAGCATCCGGTGCCCACACCGGAAGCTGGTTCAGGAGCTTGCCATCCTCGATCTGGAACAGCGGCGTCACGTCGGTGATCTGCTTGCCGGGCGGCGTCACGGGATCCGGATGCGGCCAGTCGGTGCCCCAGACGATGCGCTCGGGGTTGGCGGCGATCAACGCCTGCGCGAGCGGGATGCAATCGGCGTATTCAGGCCCGAGCTTCGAGGCGCGGTAGGCGCCGGAGATCTTCACATAGGCCTTGCCTGCCTTGACGAGATCCACGAGGTCGACAAAGCCGGGCTGCCCGACGCCAAGCTCCGCCTGCGCGCCGCCGAAATGGTCGAACACGACCGGCACCGGCGAAGCCATCGCCAGATCCTTGACCGCCGTGATCATCGGCATGTTGGTATAGATCTGCACGTGCCAGCCGCGCGCCTTCATGCGCTCTACCGCCGTCGTGAACCGCGGCCGGGCGACGTTGGGATCGTTGACGCCGCCGGTTGCGAGATTGAGGCGGACGCCGCGAATGCCGGCCTTGCCCATGTTGTCGAGATCGCCTTCCGACGTCTTGTCGTCGATCACGGCGACACCGCGGGCGGTCGCTCCCCGTGCCGCCATCCCGAACAGGGTCGCGGAGTTGTCGGGGCCGTAGATGCTGGGCGTGACGATCACCACGCGCTCCATCTTCAGCGCCTTGTGGAGCGCCGTCATTTCCTCCGGCGACGCCAGTTCGGGCGTATAGACGCGACCCGCAAAGAACGGGAATTTTGCCGGATCGGGATGGATATGGGTGTGGCAGTCGCAGGCGCCGGCGGGAATCTCTAAATTCACCGGCGTCGCCGGCTGCGCCGCCTTGGCCAAGGCGGCTCGGTTGTTCATGGCAACCCCGGCGGCGATAGAGGCAAGCATCATACTGCGTCGCGTCAGCATCGGCGTTCTCCCTGCAATGTTGTTGTTGGTTGTCGGTGCCTGGACCGGGCGTCGTGCCGGGTCCACTGCGTTCTTCCCTCCAGCCGGGCGTTGGTTCGCGCGGTCGCTGCGGCAGATTATCGGGAGAAGTAAGGCGCGGGAAGGGCGCTCATCCTCCGGCTGTATCGTCTCATGGTTCGGTAACGCGCCCGCTCTATCGAGCCGGAAGCGCCTGCGATTTGACGAGCGGAGGTTCGATCCCGGTCAATGCTCATGGCATGGACCACCAGGCCGGTGCGCTCGCCAGGTCGATCAAATCGATGAAGGTGATGCTGGCCTACGGCGCGCTGGTGACGGTGTCGGCGACCGAGAACGCCGATCCAACATGGAGAGAAAATCGCCGACTACTTTCCCGATGGCGTGCGAAGGCCGTGCCAGGCGTCGCGCACCTGATGGTAGTGCACCTCAGGCAGATAGTCCGGCGTGTTGAGGCCGAGCGTCTTGACGTCGAGCCGGCCGATCGCGCTGAGCAGGGTGTAGGACGCAATCACGCGGTCGCGCTGTGCCCCGATCAGCCGCGCCTTGGCCAAAATCAGGTCCTGTTGCGCGTTCAGCACGTCGACCGTGGTGCGCTGGCCACCTGCGGCTTCGCGCTGCACGCCCTGGAGCGCGACGGTGGCGGCGCGCACTTCTGATTCGGACGCGGTGACTGCGACCTTGGCGCCCTCATTGGCGACCCAGGCGCCGACCGCCGCCGTCCGGGCCTGGTTACGGAATTGATCCAGCACCAGCCGGCTCTGGGCCGCGACTTCCTTGGCCTGCCGGGTCTGCGAGGCCGCCATGCCGCCATCGTAGATCGGCTGCGTAAGCTGGCCGGTCACCGATGCCTGATCGGTGCCCGCACTGCCGAGGGTGGGATCGGACTGCCTGCTGAGGCTGGCGCTGCCTTGCAGCGTGATCGTCGGCATCAGGCTGCTTTCGGCGACGCGGATCGAAGTCGTCGCGACGTCGAAATCGTAGCTCGCCGCCATCACGGTGGGGTGCTGCCGGAAGGCAAGGCCGGTGGCGTCGTCGCGGCTGCGCGGCAG
>DATCXE010000723.1:0-4021 GCA_036565985.1 Bradyrhizobium sp. | reverse complement strand
CCGATTTCGACGAGCGGTTTGCGACGTTTCTCGCTGCCAAGCGCGAGATTTCGGCCGATGTCGAGCGCGCCACCCGCGCCCTCGTCGACGACGTGGCCGCGCGCGGCGACGCCGCCCTGATCGAGGCAACGAAGAAATTCGACCGGCTCGATATCGACGCGGCCGGCCTGCGCGTGACCGAAGCCGAGATCGATGCCGCCGTGAAGGCCTGCGACGCCGCCACGCTCGACGCCCTGAAATTCGCCCGCGACCGGATCGAGGCGTTCCACAACAGGCAGTTGCCGAAGGACGAGCGCTTCACCGATGCGCTGGGCGTCGAACTCGGCTGGCGCTGGAGCGCGGTCGACGCGGTCGGGCTCTATGTGCCCGGCGGCACCGCGGCCTATCCGTCTTCCGTGCTGATGAACGCGGTGCCGGCGAAAGTCGCGGGCGTGCCGCGGGTGGTGATGGTGGTGCCGTCGCCGGACGGCAAGCTCAATCCGCTGGTGCTGGCGGCGGCCCATCTCGGCGGCGTGTCCGAGATCTATCGCGTCGGCGGCGCGCAGGCGGTGGCGGCACTCGCCTACGGCACGGCGACGATTGCGCCGGTGGCGAAGATCGTCGGACCCGGCAACGCCTATGTCGCCGCCGCCAAGCGGCAGGTGTTCGGCAAGGTCGGCATCGACATGATCGCGGGTCCCTCGGAGGTGCTCGTCATATCGGATGACACCGGCAACGCCGGCTGGATCGCCGCCGATCTCTTGGCTCAGGCCGAGCATGATGCGAGCGCGCAGTCGATCCTGATCACCGACAGCGCAAGGCTTGCCGCCGAGGTCGAGAGCGCGGTGGAGTCCCAGCTCAAGACGCTGCCGCGCGCGGAAATCGCCCGGGCCTCGTGGAACGATTTCGGCGCCATCATCATGGTCGCCCGGCTCGACGATGCGGTCGAGCTTGCCAACGCGATCGCGGCCGAACATCTCGAAATCATGACCGCCGATGCCGAGGCGCTCGCGGCAAGAGTCCGCAACGCTGGCGCGATCTTCCTCGGCCCCCATACGCCGGAGGCGATCGGCGACTATGTCGGCGGCTCCAACCACGTGCTGCCTACCGCGCGTTCGGCGCGGTTTTCGTCCGGGCTCGGCGTGCTAGACTTCATGAAGCGAACCTCGATTCTCAAATGCGGGCCGGACCAGTTGCGCGCGCTGGGGCCGGCCGCGATGACCCTTGGAAAAGCGGAGGGTCTCGATGCCCACTCACGCTCCGTCGGATTGCGTCTCAACCTGCCATGAACCGCCCGCCACCAGACGAGGACCAGCACAACCGCATCGTCGCGGTGACGCTCGACGAGGAATCGATCGGGCGTTCGGGTCCCGATATCGAGCATGAGCGCGCGATCGCGATCTACGACCTGATCGAGCAAAACCTGTTTGCGCCCGAAGGCGACGCGCAGGGGCCGTTCACGCTCCATCTCGCCATCACCGGCAACCGCCTGATGTTCGACATCCGCCACGAGGACGGCACGCCCGTGGTGGCGCATCTGCTGTCGCTGACGCCGTTCCGGCGGATCGTGAAGGATTACTTCATGATCTGCGACAGCTACTACCAGGCGATCCGCACGGCGACGACCGACAAGATCGAGGCGATCGACATGGGCCGCCGCGGCATCCATGACGAAGGCTCGCGGACGCTGCAGGAACGGCTGAAGGGCAAGGTGCGGCTCGACTTTGAAACCTCGCGGCGCCTGTTCACGCTGATCTGCGTGCTGCACTGGAAGGGGCAGGACGCATGACGCCGAAAAGTGCGAAGCGGTTTTTGGATCACGTCATGCGTCAGACAAAAGGCATGACCTCGCAATGCCGTTTCGCCCAAGAGGTCTCGCCTCAAACAAGAGAAGCGTGAGCGCATGGATGCGCCGCCGCGTGCGCGCCATCCGCAGGCCGTTCTGTTCGCATGCGGCCAGAACAGCGTGCGTTCGCCGATGGCCGAAAGCCTGCTGAAGCAGATGTTCCCGCAGGCGCTCTATGTGAAATCCGCCGGCGTCAAGAAGGGCGAACTCGATCCGTTCGCCGTCGCCGTGATGGCGGAACTCGACCAGGATATTTCCGGCCACAAGCCGACGACGTTCGAGGAACTCGAGGATTGGGAGGGACTCAATTTCGATCTCATCATCACGCTGTCGCCCGAGGCCCATCACAAGGCGCTGGAACTGACGCGCACCATGGCCGCCGATGTCGAATACTGGCCGACGCCCGATCCGACCGGAATGGAAGGCAATCGCGAGCAGAAGCTCCAAGCCTATCGCGAGGTTTGTGATGGCCTGATGATGCGCATCCGCCGCCGGTTTTCCAAGGTGGGCGCGGCGAGCGAATAACCAGTCTCTCGTCGCCCCCGCGAACGCAGCCGACCGCAGGGAAGGGCGGGGACCTCTCAACTCGTCGCCCCCGCGAACGCGGGGGCCCATACGCCGCGGCCGTGCGTTTTGCGGAAGTGCCAGTCGCTGATTGTCGTTTCAATGACATCGGCCTGTGGTTATGGGCCCCTGCGTCCGCAGGGGCGAAGAGAAGAATCGAAGTTGCCTCAACCACTTGTTCCCCGGTTGTGGAATGGAGTGCCTTCCGATAGGTTCCGCGCGCGATCCATCCGATTCCCAAATCCCTGACACATCCCGCATGCTTGGCCGTCCCAAAATCGTTCTCGCTTCCGGTTCGCCGCGACGGCTCAGCCTGCTCAACCAGGCAGGGATCGAGCCCGACGCGCTGCGCCCGGCCGATGTCGACGAGACCCCGAAGCGGGGCGAACTGCCGCGCGCCTGCGCCAACCGTCTGGCGCGCGCCAAGGCCGATGCCGCGCTGAAATCCGTGCAACTCGACGACGAGCTGCGCGGCTCCTTCATCCTCGCGGCCGATACGGTGGTCGCGGTCGGCCGCCGCATCCTGCCCAAGGCCAACCTGGTCGATGAGGCCGCGCAGTGCCTGCGGTTGCTCTCGGGCCGCAACCACCGCGTCTACACGGCGATCTGCCTGGTGACGCCGAAGGAGGCGTTCCGCCAGCGCCTGATCGAAACCCGCGTCCGTTTCAAGCGGCTCAGCGAGGACGACATCCAGGCCTATATCGGCTCCGGCGAGTGGCGCGGCAAAGCCGGCGGTTACGCCGTGCAGGGCATCGCCGGAACGTTCGTGGTCAAGATGGTCGGCTCCTACACCAACGTCGTCGGCCTGCCGCTCTACGAATCGATGACGCTGCTCGGCGGCGAGGGTTTCCCGGTCCGCTTCGGCTGGCTCAATGCCAGCTGACCCGCCCCAGGATGCGGGCCCCGGCGGCGCCAGCCCGCCACCAAAACCCTGCCCGGAATGCGGCAAGCCCGCGAACCCCGACACGCAGCCGTTCTGTTCCAAACGCTGCCGGGATGTAGACCTGAACCGCTGGCTATCCGGCAAATACGTCATCCCCGGCCGCGACACCGACCCCGAAGACGCGGAATAAGCGTGTTTCGCCAAATATTTGGGGATGGGTCCGAAGCCGGGCCGCGCCCGGCGAAGCCAAAGGCGAAGCCGGGTGGACATGACCGCCCGACCTCTCTATAAACCGCCCGCTCGCATAGGCCTTTGGGCCGTCCGGGTATGCCCAGGTAGCTCAGTTGGTAGAGCATGCGACTGAAAATCGCAGTGTCGGTGGTTCGATCCCGCCCCTGGGCACCATTAGCTCGCCTCCCATGTGTCGGTGGTTCGATTCCCGATCTCGCCCAATGTGAAGACATGTGAATTCTGAAGTGGTCGCCATTCAGGCAAAGAGCGCTGCGTCTATTTAATTGCACCCAAACTTCTAGCCGCCGCTAGTTTCGTTTAATAGGTCTTCCATTGCTCGAATTGCGAGCGCCCTAAATCGTTCTGCTTCTTCTTTCGTGAAATTGACATCGGGTCCACCATGCGCTGCGTTGTTTCCGAGAGCGCGTAAATCATCTAGTAGCGCGGAAAGCTGCGGACCGATTATCCCTTTATTTCGAAGTGCACGAGTGGACATGAGAAGGCTCTGCGGCTTGTCT
>DATCXE010000721.1:0-4255 GCA_036565985.1 Bradyrhizobium sp. | reverse complement strand
TCGGAGGTGACCAGATGGACGTCGAGAAGCAACGGGAGATCATCCGGCTCTGGAACGACATGCGACGGGTCGAAGGCCCGGTCGCGGAGGAGATCCGGATTCAGATTCTTGAATGCTTTGCGCAATGGGAGTCACCGGGCGCGCGGATGAATGATCGCCGGGCGGTACTTGGTCGCGTCCGGGTTCCAACCGGCCAGGTGCATCGGCTGGGCGACCGGGATACCAGCGCGGCGCATTGACCCATTCGCAAGTCGCGAGGTTGATTCGGTGTGCGTCAAGATTTGACGAAATCGCCGGGTGATGCATGGTGCACGCATGCTGTCGCGTGTGCGCAATCATTTTCAAGGTGCGAAGTTCGCTCGCATGAGCAGCGGGACGTATTGCATCATCCGTGACCTCGGGCTGGTCAAGGGCGGCAAGGGGATGCGGCATCATGAGGTGCTCATCACCTTCAGTCCCCGCGCGTTCCGTCGCTGGGTCGCGACCGCCGGGCGTGATCTGGCAAGCGCTGCGAAGCGACGGTGGCTTTCGCTTCAGCGCGAGCCGCAGCGCTTCGGAGCGGATGTTCCGACGTCCGCCGTGCCGGAAAGCGCCTCCCAGCCTTTGCGCCTCGCCAGATCTCCGATGTCGTCCAGCGCGCGGAGAGCCAGCATCGACTAACGTTGCGCGGTCCGCGGCCGGGTCTCGAAGATGGCGACACCATCGAGCGTGAAGCCGAAAAAACCGGTATCCTGAACGACCGGCTCAAGCGGCAACAGCCTGCGGACACAACCCAGGAACATCCAGGAAGAACACCTGCGAGGAGAGGCCATGGTGCGCAAGTTGATCGATATCTCCGTTCCCCTGCAAAACGACGTGCCGGCCGATCCGCCGGGCGGACATCCGACGATCCAGTACATCGATCATCAGCAGGGCCTGCCGCGGATGCTCCAGTTCTTCGACGGGCTGAAAGCGGAAGATCTGCCGGACGGGCAGGGCTGGGCGGTCGAGCAGGTGCAGCTCTCCACCCACAACGGCACGCATCTGGATGCGCCCTGGCACTTTCATCCGACCATGAACCGTGGCGAGCGCTCCTGGACCATCGACGAGGTGCCGCTCGAATGGTGCCTGCAGCCGGGCGTGAAGCTTGACTTCCGGCATTTCGCCGATGGCTATGTCGCCACCGCCAGTGATGTCGAAGCTGAACTGAAGCGGATCGGCCATACGCTGTCGCCGCTGGAAATCGTCGTGGTCAACACCAGCGCAGGCGCCAAATATGGACGGCAGGATTACGTCACCTCCGGTTGCGGCATGGGCTACGAGGCGACGATGTATCTGTTGGAGCGCGGCGTGCGGCTGACAGGAATTGACGGCTGGAGCTGGGACGCGCCGTTCGTCTACACCGCCAGGAAATATGCCGAGACCAGGGACGCCAGCCTGATCTGGGAAGGTCACAAGGCCGGCCGCCACATCGGCTATTGCCACATCGAGAAACTGCACAATCTCGAGCAACTGCCCTCGACCGGCTTCATGGTGTCCTGCTTCCCGGTGAAGATCGAGCGCGCCTCCGCAGGCTGGACGCGGGCGGTGGCCATTCTCGACGGCTGAAGGCTGCAAGCGACAGCAAACAAAAGCGAGGAGCGAAGCCATCACCCGAAAGAAAAAGGCGTGCCGACCGGCACGCCTGATTCTCATTTACGATTTCTCATTACGATCGTGTCTGACCCGACGACGATCGATTCAGATCACCACCTGCAAACGCGAACGCCGTAGGCATTCCACCAGCAGCGGGGACCGGGGCGAACGTAGACCGGGCCGCCGTAGAAGCCGTAACCTCGGCCATAGCCGCGGCCTCTGCCGTAACCGCGGCCATAACCGCGTCCGTATCCGCGACCATAGCCCCTGCCGCCGCCCCTGCCTCCGCGGGCCTGTGCGGACGAGGTCGTACCACCTACCAAAATAGCAGACGTGCTAGCGACGTAGACGAACAACAAAGCCAACGCTGCGAGGCAGCGCGTCAGGATATTGTAGCGTTGAGCCATTCAGGAATCTCCGGGTCACTTCCAAGCATCCGGACTTCGGCACTATCTCGCTCAAGACGCGCGAGAAGGTCTTTGGTTCGGATGCGTAAGACGATATTTGTACTAAGGTTCTTGCGGGCTGGCGGGACTTTATTGAGAGGGGCATGTAAGGTCAAGTTGCAGTCGGATCTACTGCAGATTTCTGGCGTTCATCTTCCTGAATACTTGCTGAACGGCGAAGATGGTGTCGCATAATTTCGAAAAGAATCTACAACTAGGCCGCGCCAGCAACTTGATGTCGACACGATCTCCTTTTCTCAGCGCACGACGATCCCCGCTTAACGAGTACCCATGTCCAGAAAACACACCTATGTCCTCGGCTTGAACACCTACGACCATGATGTCAGCGCCTGCCTGTTGCGCGACGGCGCCATCGCGTTTGCGATCGCCAAGGAGCGGATCACGCGAGCAAAGCACGCATCCGGTTTCTACAAGGAAGTGATCGACTACTGCCTCGAGGCCGAAGGCATCACGCTCGACGACGTCGATCTGATCGTCCGCAATTGCTACATCCTGCCTGTTCCGGAGATGGAGGAGCGGCTGGTTTATTTCGACGCCCCGGGCTTCCTGCCGGAGTTCGAGCGAGGCGACGCGGCGAGGCATCCGCTGTATCTGTCGCGTCAGGACAAGGTGATCACGATCTCGCATCACCTTGCGCACGCCTATAGTGCTTTCGCGGTCTCGCCGTTCGAGGACGGCGTTGTGATGATCGTCGACGGGGTCGGAAGCTACCGCTCCGACGTCATGGAATCCTTTCCCGCCAGCGACACCGCAACGCCGCTCGCCCGTGAATCCGAGAGCTATTACAAATTCAACGGGACGACACTCGAATGCCTGAAAAAGGTCTGGATGGAACCGGATCGCGGGTTCCTGAGCGACGAGTTCTACAACATGCCCGGCCTCGGCGCGCTCTATAGCCGCGCGTCAACCTACATCTTCGGCGACTGGAACAAGTGCGGTGAACTGATGGGGCTGGCGCCCTATGGCCGCCGCGACCAGGTCAAGCATTTGCTCGAACTTTCAGCCGACGGCAAGCTGAACGTGCCGCACTGGACAGCGGACTTCAAGCAGCCCTACGTCTTCGACGGCAGCAGCAAATGGGAAGGCAGTCCATCGATGCGGCACTGGGAGGACGTGGCCTGGCGCACGCAGGACGACACCGAGAACGTGCTGCTGGCGCGCGCTCGCTGGCTGCGTGAGACCACCGGCGCCAGGAACCTCTGCATGGCCGGCGGCGTTGCGCTCAATTGCGTGGCGAACGGCCGCGTCGCCCGCGAAGCCGGTTTCGACAACGTCTGGATTCAGCCCGCGGCAGGCGACGATGGCATCGCCATCGGCTGCGCGTACTACGGCTGGCTCGAAATTCTGAAGCAGCGCCGCGGCTTCGTGATGGATCATTCCTATGTCGGCAAGCCCTATACCGACAAGGACGTCGCGACCGAACTGCAGAAATTCGTGGTGCGTATCCAGGTCGACGCCAGGCGCAGCGAGGACGTGTGCCGCGACACCGCCAAATTGCTCGCCGACCAGCGGGTGATCGGATGGTTTCAGGATCGCTCGGAGTTCGGTCCGCGTGCGCTCGGCAATCGCAGCCTGATCGCAGATCCGCGCAAGCCCGAGATGAAGGATATCCTGAACAGCCGCGTCAAGCACCGGCAGGCGTTTCGCCCCTTCGCGCCGATCGTGCTGGCCGAGCGCATGAAGGAAATCTTCGAAGGCGACGAGGATTCGCCGTTCATGCTGATAGCCAAGCCGGTCCGGCCGGAATGGCGGGACAGGATTCCGGCGATCGTGCATGTCGACGGCACCGCGCGCGTCCAGACGGTGCGCGAGGCGACCAACCCGATGCTGTATCGGTTGCTGAAGGAGTTCGAGGCGCTGACAGGCGTTCCCGTGCTGATCAACACCTCATTCAACATCAAGGGCGAGCCGATCGTTGAAACGCCGCAGGATGCGGTGAACTGCTTCCTCACCACGGGGATTGATCATCTGGTGATCCACGACACCGTGGTGTCGAAGGCTGCCATGCACAAGGTGGTCGCGCCGCTGGTCAACGTATACGCCGACGTGCGAACGCTGGTGGCGTCGACCGCGCAGCCGGCGTGATCGATCTGCATCTCCATTGGCCGAAAGCCGCTCAGGCGGCTTTCGGGGCCGGAGGGTTCGCCGGCGGGGTCTTGGGCAGCGGCTTGTCC
>DATCXE010000710.1:0-2384 GCA_036565985.1 Bradyrhizobium sp. | reverse complement strand
GCGCGGCATGCAGATGATCGCGATCGATCTCGCCGGCAAGGTCGCCGCGACCGGACTGGAGAATTTCAACGATCTCATCAAGGGTCAGTCCGAGGTCGAGCCGGAGATCGAGATCGACGACCGCGATCTCGCGATGATCATCTACACGTCGGGCACGACGTCGCGGCCCAAGGGCGCCATGCATTGTCATCTCGCCGTCGTCATGGCCGTGATGAGCAACGCCATCGAAATGAAACTCGGCCGGGACGACGGCATCACCGGGCAGTTTCCGCTGTTCCACTGCGCCGGCCATGTGCTGCTGCTGAGCTATCTTTCGGTCGGCGGCCGGATGGCGCTGATGCGCGGCTTCGATCCCGTTGTCTGCATGGAAGCGATCGTGCGCGACCGGCTGACCGTGTTCGTCGGCCTGTCGCTGATGTACCAGGCGATCCTCGATCACCCGCGCCGCAGGGAGTTCGATCTTTCGAACCTGCGTACCTGCATCTACACCATGGCGCCGATGGGCCGCCCGCTGCTGGAGCGCGCCATTGCCGACATGTGCCCGAACTTCGTGCTGAGTTCAGGCCAGACCGAAATGTATCCGGCGACCACGATGTCGCAGCCGGATCGCCAGCTCGAACGCTTCGGCAATTACTGGGGTGAGTCGCTGATCGTCAACGAGACCGCGATCATGGACGACAACGGCAATCTGCTGCCGCGCGGACAGGTCGGCGAGCTCGTGCACCGCGGGCCGAACGTCATGATGGGCTATTACAAGGATCCGAAGGCGACCGAGGAGGCGCGCAAGTTCGGCTGGCATCACACTGGCGATCTCGCGCTGATCGACGAGCACGGCGAGGTGCTGTTCCTTGATCGGAAGAAAGACATGATCAAGTCGGGCGGCGAGAACGTCGCCTCCGTGAAGATCGAGGAGACGCTGCTCGCGCATCCCGCCGTGCAGAACGCCGCCGTGGTCGGCCTGCCGCATCCGCAATGGGGCGAGGCGGTGTCCGCCTTCGTCAAGCTGAAGCCGGGCGCGCAGGCCGATGAGGCCGGAATTGCCGAGCATTGCCGCAAGCACCTCGGCGGCTTCCAGGTGCCGAAGCTGATCCGTATTCTCGACGAGATGCCGATGACGGCGACCGGCAAGCTGCGCAAGGTGGAACTGCGGCAGGCCTTCAGCGAACATTTTTCCGGGAAGGGCGTGTGATGGTGGCGCAAACTCCAACGTCGTCATTCCGGGGCGATGCGAAGCATCGAACCTGGAATCTCGAGATTCCGGGTCTGGTCCTTCGGACCATCCCGGAATGACGGAGTAACCAATCCATGGCCATTCTCGAATCGACCATCGCGACCGGCGGCGCCGCCTACAAGGCCAACCGTGATGGCATGCTGGCGCTGATTGCGCGGATGCGGTCGCTGGAAGATCGCACGCGGGCGGCGTCTGCCGCGGCGAAGGATCGCTTCCACAAGCGTGGGCAGTTGCTGCCGCGGGAGCGGGTCGCGCTGGTGCTTGATCCGGGTTCCCCCTTCATCGAACTGTCGACGCTCGCGGGCTACATGTTCGACGTGCCCGATGCCGCAAAGAGCGTGCCCGGCGGCGGTCTGATCGCAGGCATCGGATTCGTGTCCGGCATCCGCTGCATGGTCAGCGCCAATGATTCCGGCATCGATGCCGGCGCGCTGCAGCCCTACGGCCTCGACAAGACCCTGCGGGTGCAGGAGCTGGCGCTGGAAAACAAGCTGCCCTACGTGCAACTGGTCGAGAGCGCCGGCGCCAACCTGTTGCGCTACCGCGTCGAGGATTTCATCCGCGGCGGCAACATCTTTCGCAATCTGGCGCGTCTGTCGGCGGCGGGATTGCCCGTTGTCACCGTGACGCATGGTTCATCGACCGCAGGCGGCGCGTATCAGACCGGGCTCTCCGATTACATCGTGATGGTGCGCGGCCGCACCCGCGCGTTCCTCGCCGGTCCGCCGCTCTTGAAAGCCGCGACCGGCGAGATCGCGACCGAGGAAGAACTCGGCGGCGCCGAGATGCACACGTCCATCTCCGGTCTCGGTGATTATCTGGCGGAAGACGATCGCGATGCGCTACGTATCGCGCGCGACATCATGGCCAATCTGCAATGGGATCGGTCGAAGCCTGCAGAAGCGTCCTTCAAGCCGCCACGCTACGATGCGGAAGAGCTGCTCGGCATCATGCCGATGGACCACAAGCGGCCGGTGGATATGCGCCAGGCCATCGCGCGCTTCATCGACGATTCCGACTTCACCGAGTTCGGCGCGAATTACGGCCCCGCGACCGTCTGCGGCCATGCCCGCATCGAAGGGCAGGCGATCGGCATCATCACCAACAACGGCCCGCTCGATGTGCCCGGCGCCAACAAGGCGACGCATTTCAT
>DATCXE010000709.1:0-8139 GCA_036565985.1 Bradyrhizobium sp. | reverse complement strand
TCCGGCTTGGCCGCCGCCGCCATGGTGGCCGGGCCGACGGTGCCGCCGCCGCCGGCCTTGTTATCGACGGCGATCGGCTGTCCCAGGATCTTCGAGGCGCTTTCGGCGATCGCGCGCATCGAGATGTCGGTCGAGCCGCCCGCCGGCCAAGGCACGATCAGCGTGATCGGCTTGGTGGGATATTCCTGCGCGCCGGCCGCGGCAGACATCAGCATGCCGATGGCGGCGATAACGACGCTAAAAGAGTGACGTACAGACATGTCCAAATGCTCCCTTGCAGCCTCGTTTGTCCGAGGCGCGTTCTTTACTTTCCTAAGCTCAATCTTCCCCGAAATCGTCTAAGAAGAAAAGCCTATTGACCGCAACGGCCTGCGCTGCGGGGAAGCGGGATCGCTGAAAGGCGCCCATGCGACAATTGGCCTGCCGCAGCATCCCGAGATACGGAATTTTCCCGGTGTCTCGGGGCATTGGTGTCTCTGGGTGGTTGAGCGAGGTCGGACCAGGCAATCATCAAGGAAAGCTCAAGGTCGGGATGCCTTGCGATATGAGGATGTTTCGGGCCATCATATGCCGACCGGAACGCCCGGTTCCGTTCCCTGCCAATGGCGGCATTGCAGGAAGTCCGCCTGGAGGCCATGATTTCAGCTTCGAACGCAGCCGATGCCTCCATCATTGAGGCGTTCGCCGGCATTGCCGCGCTTCTCGACCAGACGCCGGGCCGAGACACTATGGGCCTACAAGCAGGGCGGGCCGGGCGTGTTCAAGGGGGACCTTTATTTCTATCGGGTCGACGGCGACCTGCGTGGCAGGGTCGAGCGGATCAATACTAAAGTATGCCCGCTCTTTCTGCTCACCGGCGAGTATGATTTCTCCTGCACGCCGGAAGAAACGGACCGCTGCCGCTACCGGGGGCGCCAGTATCACCAAAATGGAGCAGCTCGGTCACTTCCCAATGAGTGAGAATCCCGAACAGTTTCGTCGCTACATTTCGCCGGTCCTCGGCCAGATCCTGGCCATCGATGCCGAGCGAGCCGGCCGCCGCTAGGCTGGGATCGTATGGCCAGCAGCCACCAGATATGTTTTGGTCCGAATTGTGCAGGTATGGTGCCGGGTACGGCGGGGCGGTCGTGAGAAGACAGGTTCTGGGTTGCCGGCGAAAGCCATCCGGCAGGCTGGTTCGTAAGCTACCTGGCAAGTCGCCAGTTTTCGTCGATGAGCAATCATCTGTAGCCTTTAAAGGAGAAGTTACGTGAAACACCGTCAGACTATCGGTTATCTGCTCGCCGCCGCCGCGCTCTTTGCCGGACCGGCGACGGCGCAGGAACTCACCGGGACGCTGAAGAACATCAAGGACACCGGCGCCATCACGCTCGGCTTCCGGGATTCCTCCATTCCCTTCTCCTATCTGGACGACAACCAGAAGCCGATCGGCTACGCCATGGACATCTGCTACAAGATCGTCGATGCCGTGAAAAAAGAGCTCAAGCTCGACAAGCTCGAGGTCAAGCTCAACCCGGTGACGTCGTCGACCCGCATTCCGCTGCTCGCCAACGGCACCATCGATCTCGAATGCGGCTCGACCACCAACAATGTCGAACGCCAGAAGCAGATCGCCTACACCAACACCCACTTCCTGACCGCGAGCCGCTACGTCACCAAGAAGTCCGGCAAGATCAATGCGATCGACGACCTCAAGGGCAAGTCGGTGGTTTCCACCGCCGGCACCACCAACATCAAGCAGCTCACCGAGGCCAACGCCGCGCGCAATCTCAACATCAACATCATTCCCGCCAAGGATCATGCCGAGGCGTTCCTGATGGTCGAGACCGACCGCGCGGTCGCCTTCGTGATGGACGACATCCTGCTGGCGAGCCTTGTTGCCGGCTCCAAAGCGCCGGGTGACTACGTCATCTCCAAGGACGCGTTCTCCAAGCCCGAGCCCTACGGCATCATGCTGCGCAAGGACGATCCGGCCTTCAAGAAGGTGGTCGATGCCGCAACCGCGGCGCTCTATACCGGCGGCGAGGCGCAGAAGATCTACGACAAGTGGTTCACGCAGAAGATCCCGCCCAAGGGATTGAACCTCAACGTGCCGATCGGCACGGAACTGAAAAACGAATTCGCCAAGCCGTCGGATTCGCCGGATCCGGATTCGTACAAGTAGAATCTATCTCCTCATGGTGAGGAGGCGCGTCAGCGCCGTCTCCGGACGATGCTTCGGATCGCCGGGCGAACCATGAGGCCACAATGGGGGCCTTCATCCTTCGAGACGCCGCGCTAACGCGCGGCTCCTCAGGTTGAGGATTGGAGATGATTTGACCGGGCCATTTTCATGGGGAGAATGGCCCGGTCATTGCATGAGCGTATTCCTGTGGGCGACACGGCGGACAGTAGGGGCCCGTGAACTATAACTGGAACTGGCACATCTTCTTCGAGCCGAACCCGACCGGGGCCGGCACCTATCTCGACATGCTCCTGTCGGGGCTGGTGCTGACCATTAAGACGGCGCTGCTGGCCTGGATCATTGCGCTGATCTTCGGCACGATCATCGGTATCCTGCGCTCGCTGCCGTCTAAGACGGCGTCCTGGATCGGCTTTGGCTACGTCGAATTCTTCCGCAACATGCCGCTGCTGGTGCAGCTTTTTCTCTGGTTCTTCGTGCTGCCCGAACTGTTGCCGCGCGCCGCGGGGCTGTGGATGAAGCAGCTTCCCAACGCGCCGTTCTGGACGGCGGCGATCGGTGTCGGGCTGTTCATGTCGGCGCGCGTCGCCGTGCAACTGGCGGCGGGCATTGCGTCGCTGCCGCGCGGGCAGAAGCAGGCAGCGACCGCGCTCGGCCTGACCACGGCGCAGGGTTATCGCTACGTACTGCTGCCGATGGCGTTCCGCATCATCCTGCCGCCGCTCACTTCGGAGTTTCTCAACACCATCAAGAATACCTCGGTTGCGATCACCATCGGCCTGATCGAACTCACCGGCCAGGCGCGGGCGATGCAGGAGTTCTCCTTTCAGGTGTTCGAGGCCTTCACCGCCGCGACCGTGATGTATCTTGCGATCAACATCGTCGTCGTCACCGGCATGCGTTTCCTCGAGCGCAGCCTGGCGATCCCCGGCTACATCACGGGGAAATAGCCATGTTCGCCAACCTCGATTTCGACGTCATCCGCCGCTCGCTTCCCTATCTGTTCCTCGACGGCATGACGTTCACGCTGATGTTGACGGGGCTGTCGGCGCTCGGCGGCCTGGTCTTCGGTACGCTGATCGCGCTGATGCGGCTGTCCAGCTACAGGCTGCTCGGCCGCATCGCCGGGCTCTATGTCGACTTCATGCGCTCGCTGCCGCTGGTGCTGGTGATTTTCTGGTTCTATTTCCTGGTGCCCTATATCGGCCAGTGGCTGACCGGTGCGTCCCGGCCGATTCGCGTCGGCGCGTTCACCTCTTCGCTCGTCACCTTCATCATGTTCGAGGCGGCGTATTTCTCCGAAATCATGCGCGCCGGCATCCAGTCGATCTCAAAGGGCCAGCCGGCGGCGGCCAGCGCGCTCGGCCTGACCTACAGCCAGTCCATGCGCTATATCGTCCTGCCGCAGGCGTTCCGGAACATGCTGCCGGTGCTGCTGACGCAGACCATCGTGCTGTTCCAGGACACCTCGCTGGTCTACGTGCTGTCGATCCCGGATTTCCTCGGCGCTGCCAGCAAGGTGGCGCAGCGCGACGGGCGGCTGGTCGAGATGTACCTGTTCGCGGCCGCGGTCTATTTCGTGATTTCCTGTGCCGCGTCCTGGGGCGTCCGGCGCCTGCAGGCGCGCATTGCCATTGTTCGGTAGCGAGCATGATCCGGAAAGTGGAAACCGGTTTTCCTCGGGACAAACGCAGTGCGTTTGCCCGGAGATCATGCTCAAAAGGATGACCCCATGATCGAAATCAGCCACGTCAACAAATGGTACGGGCCGACCTTTCAAGTGTTGAAGGACTGTACCACCAGCGTCGCCAAGGGCGAAGTGGTGGTGGTGTGCGGCCCGTCAGGTTCGGGAAAATCGACGTTGATCAAATGCGTCAACGCGCTGGAGCCGTTCCAGGAAGGCCAGATCATCCTCGACGGCATCAAGATCAACGATCCCAGGACCGATCTGCCGAAGCTGCGCGCCCGCGTCGGCATGGTGTTCCAGCATTTCGAGCTGTTTCCGCATTTGCGGATCATCGAGAATCTATGCCTGGCGCAGGAGAAGGTGCTGGGGCGCTCGCATGCGGAGGCGATGGCCAAGGGCGAGAAGCTGCTCGACCGCGTCGGGTTGACGGTGCACGCCAATAAATATCCGGCCGAACTGTCCGGCGGCCAGCAGCAGCGCGTCGCGATCGCGCGCGCGCTCGCCATGGACCCGATCGCGATGCTGTTCGACGAGCCGACTTCGGCGCTCGACCCGGAAATGATCAGCGAGGTGCTCGACGTCATGGTCGACCTCGCCCGCGAAGGTATGACCATGATGGTCGTCACCCACGAGATGGGCTTTGCCCGCAAGGTCGCGCATCGCGTGATCTTCATGGACAAGGGCGAGATCGTCGAGGATGCGCAAAAGGATGAGTTCTTCGGCAGCCCCCGCAGCGAGCGCGCGCAGCAGTTCTTGTCGAAGATCCTGTCGCACTAGCCTCGCGTCATTCCGGGATGGTCCGAAGGACCAGACCCGGAATCTCGAGATTCTCAGGGGCGCTAGGGCGCCCCGCAGTTCGATGCTGCGCATCGCCCCGGAATGACGGGAGAAAGCTTTATCGGCGCCGACAACTTGCGTATAGGAATGGTGCCGCCGCTTCACTACCTCCAGGAGACTTCGCTTTGGAACAGATCGCCTACGTCAACGGTTCGTTCGTGCCACTCTCGGACGCCAAGGTCTCGATTCTCGACCGCGGCTTCCTGTTCGCTGACGGCATCTACGAAGTGGCCGCCGTGCTGGATGGCAAGCTGATCGACAACGCCTCGCATCTGGCGCGGCTGGAGCGTTCGGTCGGCGAGATATCGCTGGCGCTGCCCGAAAGCGTCGAGCGCATCCAGGAAATCCAGAAGGAGCTGGTGGAGCGCAACAAGCTTGTCAACGGCATGGTCTATCTGGAAGTGACGCGCGGCGCCGACACCGGGCGCGACTTTGCGTTTCCGAAGGGTGTCAAGCCGACGCTGATCATGTTCACCTCGGTGAAGGACATCGTCAACGCGCCGTCGGCCGCGACCGGCATCAACGTGATCACGGTGCCCGACCTGCGCTGGACCCGGCGCGACATCAAGAGCGTGGCGCTGCTGGCGCAGGTGCTTGCCAAGCAGGCCGCGGCGGAGGCCGGCGCCGGCGAGGCCTGGATGATCGAGGATGGCAAGGTGACCGAGGGCGGCTCGTCGTCATGCTTTATCCTGACCCAGGATGACGTGATCGTGACGCGGCAGAACGGCAGCGCGATCCTGCCCGGCTGCACCCGCAAGGCGGTGGTCGCACTTGCCGAGGAGCGCCAGCTCCGGGTCGAGGAGCGCGCGTTCTCGGTCGAGGAGGCGCTGGCTGCCAAGGAAGCCTTCATCACCAGCGCTACCGTGTTCGTGCAGGCGGTGGTTTCGATCGACGGCAAGAAGGTCGGCAACGGCAAGCCCGGTCCGATGACCAGCCGGCTGCGCGAGATCTATGTCGATTTCGCCAGGGCGACGGCGGTGTGAGGGATCGCGCCTTGCTCTCGATACGTCGTCGCCCGGCTTGACCGGGCGACCCAGTATTCCAGAGAAGATCGCGTTCGGACCGAGAAGCCGTGGCGTACTGGATGCCCCGCTTGAAGCGGGGCATGACAGCGGAGGCTGCTGAAACTTATGCCGCTTTCGCCTTGACAGGGTGAACCGCGCGAAAGGCGATGGCCAACCTGTTCCAGGCGTTGATGGCCCCGATCAGCATGGTCAGATTGACCGTCTCCGCTTCCGAGAAGTGGGCGCGTACGTCTTCGTAGAGATCGTCGGGGGCGTGCGTTTCGGCAATCAGCGTCAGCGCATCGGTCCAGGCCAGCGCCGCGCGTTCGCGGTCGGTATAAAGCGGCGACTCGTGCCACGCACTCAACAGATACAGCCGCTGCTCGGTCTCGCCCAGCTTGCGGGCATCCTGCGTGTGCATGTTGATGCAATAGGCGCAGCCATTGATCTGCGAGGCGCGCGTCTTGACCAGCTCGATCAGCGGCTTTTCGAGGCCGGAGGCCTGGATCTGCGCCTCCAGCGCGACGAGTGCTTTGATGGTTTCGGGCGCGGCCTGATAGTAATTCATCCGGGGCTTCATGCGCGTTCTCCACTCTGGATGCTTTCAATCCCCGGGATTGTCTCAGCGTATGATGAAGGTTGCAAGATTTCGCCGGCAGCTGATCGATCACGAGGACGTGCCATCTGGATCGATGTGGCTTTGATCGGAACGCATGTAGCTTTTGATCCTCACCCTGAGGAGGCCGCAAAGCGGCCGTCTCGAAGGGCGAGGCCACCGGCGGAGGCTTTCATCCTTCGAGACGCGCTACGCGCTCCTCAGGATGAGGATTTGACAGTCTCGCTGCGGCCTCAGATCTTCTCCGCCACGAACCTGTTCCGCAACGTGCCGATGCCCGTGATGTCGATCTCGACGACGTCGCCGGCCTTGAGGTCGGGCGAGGCGCCGTCGGTGCCCATCCAGATCACGTCGCCCGGCGAGAGTGTGAAGTATTTGGATAGCTCGACCAGAAAAGGCGCGACGCCGAAGATCATGTCGTTGGTGCGGAAGCGGCCGGTCTCCTTGCCGTTGACCCTGATGACGGTTTCCATCTTGTCGAGATCGACATCGGTTTCGATCCAGGGGCCCATCGGCTTGAAGGTGTCGGCGTTCTTGGAGCGCCACAGGCCGCGGTCGGCCTTTTGCCAGGTGCGTTCGCTGACGTCGTTGCCGATGGTGTAGCCGAACACGCAGTCCATCGCATTGGCTTCGGTGAGGTGCTTGGCCTTCTTGCCGATGACAACGACGAGCTCGCCCTCGTAATGGACCTTCTCGGTCGCGCTCGCCGGGATCACCACGTCCTCGTCATGGGCGATCAGCGCGTTCTGCGCGCGATAGCCGATCTCGGGTCTATCAGGCACGTTCGGCACCGTGCCGGCCTTGTCGGCGGCTTCCTTGAGATGCTTGAGGTAGTTGAGGCCGACGCAATAGAAGGTGCGCGGGATCAGCGGCAGCTCGATCTTGACATCCTTCAGCGCATGCGACTGCGTCCCGCGCTGCCATTCGCCGAAGGGGTCGCCGTTGACGGCGATTACCTTGTCGCCCTCAACGATGCCCCAGGACGTCTTGCCGGCGGCGGTGAATTTGAGCCAACGCATGTGGTGTCCTCTTGTTCTTATTCGGCCGCGGCTTGCGGCCGGATCTTCCAGGCGCCGGCAGCAGGGCGCCGCAGGCCGAGATTTTCGCGCAGCGTCTTGCCGGCATAGTCCTTGTGAAACAGGCCGCGGCGTTGCAGTTCCGGCACGACATGCTTGACGAAATCGGCGTAGGAGCCGGGAACGATGGTGGCCGCGATGACAAAGCCGTCGCAGCCGCGCTCGACGAACATTTCCTCCAGCTTGTCCGCGACCTCCTTCGGGCCGCCGACGATCGCGTCATGCACCTGGCCGCGGCCGGAGAAGGTGACGAAATCGCGCGCGCTGGGATTGGACTTGCCGGAATTCTTGAGCACGCCGTCGCGAATGCCGAGGATGCCCTGCATGCTCTTGAGGTCTTCTGATGTCAGTGGCTCGTCGAGCGGCTTGGAGGCGAAGTCGAAGTTCAAGGCTTCCGCGAGCAGCGACAGCGCGTCGATCTCCAGCGGCAGCTTGTTGATCACGGCCATCTTGTCCTCGGCCTCGGCCTTGGTCGCGGCGCAGACGGGCGTCGTGAGGTTGCAGAGGAACATCTGTTCCGGATCGCGGCCGGCCTTCGCCGCTTCGTTGCGGACGGCCGCATAGCCTTCCTTGGCGGCGGCGACGGTGCGCGCGGCGGTGAAGATCACTTCGCCCCAGCGTCCCGCAAAACGCTGGCCGCGGCCGGATGCGCCGGCCTGGATGATGACGGGATGGCCCTGCGACGAGCGCGGCACCGTAAACGGCCCACGTGACTTGAAGAACTGGCCCCTGTGGTC
>DATCXE010000706.1:0-2976 GCA_036565985.1 Bradyrhizobium sp. | reverse complement strand
CATGTGGAACCTGCAGCCGGGCGCACGAATCGAAGCCAGCAACCCGATCTCGTTGCTCGATATCGACTGGATGAGGCAGAACTATTGCCTCGTTGCGGGCGGCATCGGCATCACGCCAATCCTTGCTATCGCTGCTGCCCTTCACCGTAGAAGTATCGATCTCACCCTGCATTATGCGGTGAGATCGCGCGGCGACGCGGCGTTTCTCGACGAACTGTCAGCACTACTCGGCGATCGATTGATCCTGCACGTCTCCGATGAAGGCGCGCGGATCGACCTGGACACCACCTTCCGCGCCCTGCCTGGCGACGCCATCGCCGTGATGTGCGGCCCGATGCGGATGCTGGAGGCCGCGCGGCGCGCGTGGAACGATGCGGGACGAGCGCCCGCAGACTTGCGCTACGAAACCTTCGGCTCCAGCGGCCTCATGCCGACGGCGGAATTCCGTGTACGGCTGAAGGATACGGGTACCGAGCTCGTGGTGCCACACAACAGCTCGATGCTCGACGCGTTGAACGGGGCCGGCTTCGAGGTGATATCGGATTGCCAGCGCGGCGAATGCGGCATCTGCGCCGTCGATGTCATCGCCGTGGACGGCGAAATAGACCATCGCGACGTCTTCTTCAGCGATCAGCAGAAGCGGGAAAATCGCAAGATCTGCCCGTGCGTATCGCGCGCGATCGGCGCGATCACGATCGACACGCTGTACCGCCCCGAAGCCGCCTAGGCAGACACCGGGAACCTCACCGCCTCCGGCGCGGTCTTGCCGCGGATCATGTCGGACGCCTTGTCGGCGATCATCAGCGTCGATGCGTTGAGGTTGGCCGAGATCATGCGCGGCATGATCGAGGCGTCCACCACGCGCAGGCCCTGCAGCCCATGCACGCACAACTGATCGTCGACCACGGCCCATTTGGTATCCGCCGGTCCCATGCGGCAGGTACAGCCGGGGTGGAACGTGGTGGTGCCGCGTTCGGTGGCGGCAGCCAAAAATTCGTCGTCGCTCTGCACCTTGGGGCCGGGGAAATCCTCATAGGCATAATAAGGCGCGAGCGGCGCAGACTGCAGCAGCCGGCGCGCCAGCTTCATGCCGGCGACGACGACGCGGCGATCGATCTCCTCGACCAGATAGTTGGTCTGGATGATCGGCGGCGCGAACGGATCGGCCGAACGGATACGGACATAGCCGCGGCTCTCCGGCCGCTGCTGCCACGAGGCAACGGTCATGCCGGGCTCGTCCTCCAGCTGGCCCTGCACGCCCTCCTTGTAGCTCGCCGGCGTGAACGTCAGTTGCAGGTCGGAGCTCTCGGTGGTCTCGCCGGAGTGCCAGAAGCAATAGACCATGGTCGGCGACAGCGAGAGCAGGCCGCGCCGGGTGGTGGCCCATTTCAGCGCCTCGATCCAGAGGCTGACGCCGCGCCGCAGTTCGTTGATGGTCCTGATGTTCTTGACCCGCGCCACCGAACGCGGCGCGTAGTGATCCTGCAGGCCTTCGCCGACACCCGGCAGCGCGTGACGAACTTCGATACCGTGCGATTGCAATAACTCCGGCGAACCGACGCCGGACAATTGCAGCACCTGCGGCGAATTATAAGTGCCGCCCGAAAGAATCACTTCCTTGGTGGCGCGCACCTCGACCGGCGTGCCGCCTTTTCCGCCTTTGAGGTAGCGCACGCCGACCGCGCGCTTTCCTTCAAAGATGAGATTGGTGACATGCGCATGAGTGCGCACATCGACATTTCCCCGCTTCCGCGCCGGATGCAGGAACGCCTTGGCCGCGCTCATGCGCAAGCCGTCTTGAATGGTGCGCTGGCAGTAGGAGACGCCCTCCTGGATCGCGCCGTTGTAATCGGGGTTGCGCGGGATGCCGAGGCTCATGGCGCCGGCCATAAAGGCTTCGCACAGCGGATCCTGCCAATCCATGGTGGTGACGGTGAGGTTACCGTCGCGGCCGCGAAAGGTTTCGTCACCCTCGCCGACGCGGCGCTCCAGCCGCTTGAAATAGGGCAGGATGTCCGGATAACCCCAGCCGCGGTTGCCCTGCTGCGCCCAGGTATCGAAATCCTGGCGCTGGCCGCGGTTGTAGATATGGCCGTTGATGGAGGACGAGCCGCCCAGCGTCTTGCCGCGCGGCGCGTAGATGCTGCGGCCGCCGGTCCACGGTCCCGGTTCCTGCTGATAGGCCCAGTTGACGCTCTTCATGTGGAACGTCTTGATGAAGCCGGCCGGCAGATGGATGTACGGATGCCAGTCGCTCGGCCCAGCTTCGAGCACACAGATGCGGGTGGCGGAATCTTCGCCGAGCCGGTTGGCGAGCACGCTTCCCGCGGAGCCCGCGCCGATAATCACGTAATCGAACGTTTCCATCGTATCGTTTCTAGCGCGGTGTGGGCGTTACCGCGTCTTCTCGTTGAGTTGATAGTTGAGGTGCGCCTTCACCGTCGGCCATTCGCTGGCGATGATGCTGTAAACCACGGTGTCGCGCAACGTGCCGTTCGGCGCGATCTGGTGGTTGCGCAGGATGCCATCCTGCTTGGCGCCGAGACGCTCGATGCCGCGCCGGCTCTGGTGATTGAAGAAGTGCGTGCGGAACTCTACCGCAATGCAATCGAGCTTCTCGAAGGCATGCGCCAGCAGCAGCAATTTGCACTGCGTATTGAGCGCGCTGCGCTGCACGCGCCTGGCGTACCAGGTCGAACCGATCTCGACCCGGCGGTTGGCGGCATCGACGTTCATGTAGGTCGTCATGCCCGCGATCCTGCCGTCGGCATCGTACACCGTGAACGGCAGCATCGAGCCCGCCGCGTACAGTCCGAGCCGGCGATCGATTTCCTTGCGCATGTTTTCGGCGGTCGGAATGAACGTGTACCAGAGCTTCCACAGCTCCCCGTCCCGCACTGCTTCCACCAGCCCGTCGGCTTGATCGTGCGACAACGGCTCCAGCCGCGCATGCGCGCCATGGAGGGTAACCGGTTC
>DATCXE010000685.1:0-3371 GCA_036565985.1 Bradyrhizobium sp. | reverse complement strand
CTTGCCTGCAGCCAGCGCCGCCATGATCCAGCGCTCATGCATCGCGTGCGGCAAGGAGAGATAGACGAGGTCCGCATCGCTGTCGCGCAAGGCGGCTTCGTAGTCGTTGAAGAAGCGCCCCTGCTTCGGCCAGCTTGCGGGCGCGGTCCGGCTTCTGCTCGCGATCGATATCTCCGCGATGGCCCCGACCCTGGCCGCGGCCGGTAGCACCCGCCGCTCGACAATCGAGGAATAGCCAAGGATTACCAGTCGCATTCGAATATCTCTCGCAAGGGCAGACGTGCTACCGGGCTGCAATAGCCCGGCCGGTGATGATATCAAGACCGCGATTGACCACCATTCGCATCTTCCGCAGCGCATTGGGTATGCGGTCGCCGGGATTGACCGCAACAGGCTTTCGGATCGTCTCGGCCTGCTGTTCTCCGAGATAGGGCGCCGCCACCCTCTCAGCCTCCGCGAGCGCCGCCGTGTAGGGCTCGTACAGCCTGTGCTTCATCAGGCTGGAAAATGGCGCGCGATACAGCCGGTGGCTATTGAAATAATAGCCGCCGCTGCGTTTGACCCCGTAAAAATGAAAGAACAGCAGCCTGTATCGGCGCTCGATCACGACCTCGCCATCGTTCCACTCCAGACGGCAATCGGCGAAATTCCACGGCGCGAGGTTGGCGCCGAGATGCGATATGACGTGGATACCGCCGAACAACTCGGGCAACCGGTCGAGATAGCGCTGGTCGGCGAAGCGGTCGCCCTCGACCCGGTCATGGCACCATTCGATGCATCGCTCGCGCCACCAGCGCAAGGCCGCTATCCCGTCGTCGCGCCGGCGAACGCTGACCCAGCCGACGTTGTAGAGTCCAAACCTGCGCTGGTCTTCGAGGCCGCTGGCAAATCGATGCGGGATGATGCCGAACGCGGCATCCTTCATCTCTTCGTAGATCGGCTCGGGTGGCGCGAAGAAAAACAGATCGCTGTCGAGATACGTCACCCACTCCGCATCGGGATTTTGATCGAGCACGAAAAGGATCCAGGCCGGCGAACACGTGAAGTAGTACTCGATCATGCTGCGGGTCGGCCGTGTCGCGGCCACGTCGGGGTTGGCAGCTTCGAAGTCCGCCAGCCGCACCGGAACCAGATGCGGAAGGCCGAGCCCGGTCAGAGCCTGGAAACAGGCGTCGCTCAGGCACAACACCCAGAGCGGCGCCGCCGGCGCGTGCCGCTGCAATGAATGGTAGAGCGCCAGCCCGCGCGGCAGGTAGTTGTGATCGAAGTAGGTGCAATAGACGCGGTTGGCCATCATCCCTGTCGCAGCCCGGGTTGCGAATTGCGCCGGTGCGTCACCGGCATTGCGTCGCAAACCGCCGCAATGAGCCATTCCTAACCCACCTGGTGCTACGGCGCAACGCGATCATGCGGGCGTAAGCCATTGAAGTAATTATAAAACGCAAGTCGCCGAAAGCAGTTTGCGCGCCCCTTGGCGCATGCTAACGAGACCGCTCCGAATTCCCGGCAACCACGACGAGCCCGACGCATGAACCGCAAAGGCATCATTCTGGCAGGTGGCCGCGGAACCCGTCTTTACCCGCTCACCCTGGCGACGTCGAAGCAGTTGCTGCCGATCTACGACAAGCCGCTGATCTACTACTCGCTGACCACGCTGATGATGGCGGGCTTGCGCAAGATCCTGATCATCACGACGCCCGGGGAAATCGATCAGTTCAAGCGGCTGCTCGGCGACGGGCGGCAATGGGGGATCGAACTTTCGTTCGCGATCCAGGATCATCCCGGCGGCATCGCGGAGGCATTCCTGATCGGCCGCGAATTCCTCGCCGGCGGCGCCTCCGCGCTGATCCTCGGCGACAATATCTTCTATGGCGACAATCTGCGCGCGCTGCTGCGCGACTCCGCGCAGGCGCCTCGCGGCGCAACCGTGTTCGCCTGCTGGGTCGATGATCCCGAGCGCTACGGCGTGATCGAGTTCGATTCCTCCCATCGCCCGCTGCGGATCACCGAAAAGCCGAAAGCGCCGAAATCCAACTATGCCGTGACCGGCCTTTATTTTTACGACGAGCGCGTCGTCGACATCGTTCGCGAGTTGAAGCCGTCGGCCCGCGGCGAACTCGAGATCACCGACCTCAACCAATGGTACCTGGAGCGCAGCGAACTGCATGTCGAGCGGTTCGGCCGCGGCTACGCCTGGCTCGACGCCGGCACGCATGAATCGCTGCTCGAGGCCTCGCAGTTCATTCACATCGTGGAGAAGCGTCAGGGGCTGAAGATCGCCTGCCCCGAGGAAATCGCCTTCAGCCAGGGCTTCATCGACGCCGAGCAACTGCTGCGCCTTGCCGAACCGATGAAGGACACCGCCTACGGCCAGTATCTGATCCGGCAGGCGGCCACGCCGCGCTAACGCGGGATCGCTGCGGCCAGTTTCGCGCGCAGGCTTTCGATCGACAAGGGACTGGCCGCCGCCGCGACGACCGCGAGCCACAATGCGCATTCGGCAAAGAACCGGACCGGCCCCGTCAACGGAAGCGCCAGCCGGATCGCCGCTCCCAGCGCCCAGCCAGCCAGCGTCACCGCGATCATCACGGCTGCGAGGAAGCCCAGATGCCGCAGCGGGCGCTGCAGCGTTTGCTGCATGATGATCCGCCCCAGCACACCGAATTGTATCAGGAGCTCGCTCGCGACGACGGCAATGGCGGCCCCGAGCAATCCGGTCGACGGGATCAGGATCATCGACAGGACCAGGAATACGGCGAGTTGCAGCGCCTTGGTCCGCACCAGCAGATCGCCGCGATTGCTGTAGTTGGCGTAGCCGAGCGCCAGGATCGAGGGCGCAGCCGCGGCGGTCCCGATCAGCAGCGCCACCGTGAGCACCGGGTCGTAGGGAACGGCGCCATGGGTCCAGAGCGCAAAAAAATCCTGCCAGAACGGCAGCAGGCCGGAGACCACGAGGCTTGCCAGCAAGGTCACCAGCACCGAGCCGCGGGCATACAGGCTTTGCAGCCGCTGCGTGGCGCCGATCGCGTAATCATGGCCGAGCTCCGCGGCCAGCGGCAAGGTCGTCTGGACGCAGAGAGCACGGAGCAAGCCCGCGACCACGCGTGTGAGGCCCCATTGGGCTACCGCCACGCGGTCGGCCACGAACGCGCTGACCAGCAGCACCGGCAGATTGAGCAGCGCCAGATCGGTGGCCGCTGCCAGCGCGAACGGCGCCGCCTTGCGAAATTGCCCGACGATCCAGCGCCACGAATGCGTCGCGCGGGCCCCACGCAGAAATGGAAACAGCCGTGGAGCATCGATTGTCATCAGCCAGACCGCGGCGAGTAGCTGCGCGGCGACGAAGGCAGCCGTGACCGCCAGCAGGCTGC
>DATCXE010000664.1:0-7023 GCA_036565985.1 Bradyrhizobium sp. | reverse complement strand
CACCACCCAGGCGTTGACCTCAGGCGAGCCGTCGGCGGCGCGGACCCCGGCCGGTCCGCCGAAGGGAAGGTCGAGGCCGATCGAGAGGCCGACGCCGACGGCAGCCGTGCCGATCACGAAGGCGCGGCGATTGAGTGTGGGCATGACGTGCTTGTTCATGTCATCTCCCTCAGGTGTTCGCGGCGGCGTGGATCGCCTCGCGAACCTGCTGGAAGGTTCCGCAACGGCAGATATTGGTGATGGCCTCGTCGATGTCCCGGTCGGTCGGCTTCGGCTTGTCCTTGAGAAGCGCTGCAACGGCCATGATCATGCCGCTCTGGCAATAGCCGCATTGCGGAACGTCGTTGGCCACCCAGGCCTGCTGCACTTTATGAAGCGCGGCATTGTTGCCGGCGAGGCCCTCGATCGTGACGATCTGCTTGCCGGCGGCTTCGCCGACCGAGATGCCGCAGGAGCGCATCGCGACCCCGTCGACATGAACGGTGCACGCGCCGCATAGTGCGATGCCGCATCCGTATTTGGTGCCGGTCAGTCCGACGTTCTCCCGGATTGCCCAAAGCAGCGGCGTATCGTCTTCGACGTCCACATTGATAATTTTGCCATTGATCGTGAGATTTGCCATCGCGTATCCCCTGTTCGCTCAATCCACCGAGTGAGCTGCGGGCGGAAGATGGCCTGCAATTTGGAACAGTTCAAATCAAGAAAATGCGCTTGCTTGCGTGGATGAAAGTCGGCCGGCCGGTGTTGCGCCGACACATGCCGTCTGCATGGCAGTCATGCCCGTTCTGCGCGCACGGCAAGACGCAGGAAGCTCATGAGGCTTCCAAGCGCAGCAAATCCGGCGCCGAGCGCCAGAGCGACCGTTGCGCCGTTGTGGCCCACGAGGGCAAAGCACAGCGCCGCGAGCGCTGCACCGAGGGTTTGCCCCGTCAGGCGGGCGGTCGCAACGATGCTGCTGGCGCTGCCGCTGCGATGCGGCGGCGCGCTCGACATCAGGGCCCGCAGGTTTGGCGTCTGGAAGAAGCCAAATCCGATTCCGCAGATCACGGTACGCCAGACGATGTTGGCAATGCTCGGATCCGGCGGGAGCGCCGCCAATAGCGCCATTCCGATGCCGAGCAGCACCAGGCCTAGGCCGCCGAGAATGCCGACCGGATAGTGGTCCGACAGCCGGCCCCCGATCGGCGCCATGATCGCCACGACCAGCGGCCAGGGCGTCATGAAGAAACCGGTCTCGACCTGCGATCGCTGCAGCACGTCCTCGAAGTAGAAGGGCAGCGCGACAAAGCCCAGTCCCTGCACGGCAAATGCGCAAACCGAAGTTGCTGCCGACAGCGCGAACATGGGGCGCTTGAACAGGTCGATCGGCAACATCGGTGCCGGATGATCTGCATGCCTTCGGGTCATTAGCCAGCCGAGCAGCAAAGCCGCGCCAAGCGCGAGGCCAACCAGGACAAGTGGGGCCTGATGGGCCGCGCCGCTGATGCCGATGAAGAAGAGGCCGAGGCAACTCGCGGTCAGGGCTGCGCTCGGCAGATCGAACGCATGCTTGGCGCGCGGCGTTTGCGGCAGGGTCTTCAGGCCGATCCAGATGGCGATTGCGCCAAAGGGAATATTGATCGCGAACAACCAGGGCCATGTTCCGACCGAAAGGATTCCGGAGGCAATCGTCGGCCCGAGCGTGAACGCCGTTCCGACCACGAGCGCGTTGTGGCCGAAGCCGCGACCCAACATATGGGTCGGGTACACGAAGCGGACCAGCGCCGCGTTGACGCTCATGATGCCACTCGCGCCCAAGCCCTGCAGCGCCCGCGCGGCCGTCAGGCTGGGCAACGACCATGCGAAGGCGCAGCCAAGCGAGGCCAGCGTGAACAGCAGCAGGCCGCCGAGATAGACCCGGCGATGGCCGACGATCTCGCCGAGCGCGCCGAGCGGCAGCAGCGTCGCGACCAGGGCGATCTGGTAGACATTGACGACCCAGACGACCTCGGCCGGGCTGACATGAAGGTCGGCGGCAATGGCCGGCAGCGCGATGTTCGCGATCGCCGTATCCAGCGAGGCCATCGCCAGCGCGGTAAAGATCGCCGCGACCGCCCAACGCCGGAGTTCCGGAGGCAAGCCGTCGATGAGGGCGGCTGATGGTTTTGACGTTACCTCTGCGGACATCCGGTCGGGCTCTCCACGCCGTGGTGGGCGGATACGCCCTCCGCGGCGTGTACTACGGACGCGACACGAGCCACAGGCTCGCCGTTGCATGATGCGTATGCGAAGCTGTCCGGCGAAATTCCGGCGGCTGCAGGCTAGTCGCCCGTGCTCAATCCGAGGCTCGCATAGATTCGCCGCGCATAGGCGCCGAATTCGTCGGTGGTCTTGATCGGCAAGGCCCGCGGGAACGGCAGTTCGATCGGGAAGTACTCCGCCATGCGCGCCGGGCCTGCGGTGAGCACTGCGCAGTGCGACGCCAGGAACACCGCTTCCTGGATGCTGTGCGTCACGAAGATGATGGTCTTGCCGCTTTCGCGCCAGATCCGCAGCATTTCGAGGTTCATCTGCTCGCGGGTCAGCGCGTCGAGCGCGCCAAACGGCTCGTCCATCAGGATCAGCCGCGGATCGTGGATGAAGGCGCGGGCAATGGCGGTGCGCTGCTGCATGCCGCCGGACAGTTGCTGGGGATACTTGTCCTCATAACCGGCGAGGCCGACAAGATTGAGCAGGTCGCGGGCGCGGGCGCGCGCCGCCTTCATCGGCAGGCCGACGATTTCGGCCGGCAGCAGCACGTTGTCGAGAATGGTCCGCCATTTCAGCAGCAGTGCCTGCTGGAACACCATGCCGATATCGCGCGCGGGGTCGAACGGTGTCTTCGCGTTGCCGATCCTGATGGTGCCGCCGTCGGCTTCGTGTAGTCCGGCCAGAATCTTCAGCACCGTGGTCTTGCCGCAGCCGGATGGGCCGACCAGCGAAACCAGTTCACCCTCCCGCACGTCCATGGTGACGTCGGAGACCGCGAGAAATTCCGTTCCCTTGGACCGATAGACCTTGCGGACGTTGCGCAGGCTGATGAAGGGCTCGTCGGCCGTCATGCCAGCCATTTCTGCAGATTCGCCTTCACGAAGGCGTCGTCGGAGAGGTCGGCATGCTCGCGGCAGACGCGGTCGATCTCGACTATCTGGCCGGGACTGAGGCCCTCCGCGGGATCGAGGCACCAGAGACCCTGCATCAGCCCCTGCCGCCGCAGGATTTCATGGCAGCCGGCGATGCAGCCGTGGAAATTGTTGGCGACATCGAAGAAGGCGCTGTTGCAATCGGTGACGCGGGCGTCCAATGCCAACAAGTCCGCCGGCAGAGTGTCCTTGCCGCGCGCGGCCTTGCACATCTCGAACTGCTTGATGGCGCTTGCGGTCCATACCGACCAGTGTCCGAGCAGGCCGCCCTTGAAATAGGCGCGGGTGGTGATGCCCTTGTCGCGGAGGTCGAACGGCAGCACGAGATCGAGCAGGATGTGATCGTCATTGCCGGTGTAGAGCGCGACCCGGTCGAGCGCGCCTGCTGCCGCCACCCCGCGCAGCACGTCCAGCGTTCGGTAGCGGTTAAAGGGTGCGATCTTGATGGCGATGACGTTGTCGATGGAAGCAAAGCGGCGCCAGAAATCGGCGCTGAGGATGACGCCGCCTACCGCGGGCTGCAGGTAGAAGCCGACCAGCGGAATTTCGCGCGCTACCGCCTCGCAATGCGCAATGATCTCGTCTTCGGTGGCCGATTTCATTGCGGCGAGGCTGAGCAGACCGGCGTGATAGCCGATGCCGCGTGCGGTCTGCGCCTCTGCAATCGCCTGTTGGGTCGGACCTGCGAGTCCCGCCACCATCGCGACCGGCCGCTTGGTCCATGAGGCCGCCGTCTCCGCCGCCAGTTCCAGCACCGGCCGGTACATGCCCACGTCGCGGATCGCAAATTGTGTGGTGTGCACGCCGACGGCTAATCCACCGGCGCCGGCGTCGAGGTAATAGCGCGTCAGCGCCCGCTGATGCCTGGTATCGAGCTTGCGGTCGGCATCGAGGGCCAGCGGATGCGCCGGGAGCACGGTGCCGCCGGCGATCAGCTTGCGGACCTCGGCCTTGATTTCCCTATGATGCATGAGCGCAGTTCCTATCCAAATTCCGGTCCGGCGACGGCAAACGGCAGTTGCGCAGCCGAGGCGGTGGCATCACCGAAGCGCATGCGTTGAAACGGCCGTTCTATGTTCCAGCCCGAACTCACAAGGCCGTTCAGGAAATCTTCCCGGGCGTGAACGGCATCGATCAGCCATGGGCCGCTCTCGGAACTGACGATGGCGTGCACTAACGCCGACGCCTGATCGGCATGGTCGGCGAGCAGCGGACCGATATGCCGCGCGGTGCGGCCATCCCGGATCAGTGCGATCGCTTCGCCGCAGGACACAACGCGGGAGCCAGGCCGCGCGGCGAATTCCGACAGCAAGGTGCTGCGGTCGAAGCCGATGGCGGTGGCATCCCGCGTGACCAATGCCTCAAGGCTGCCGGTCGAAAGTTGCCGTGTTGCATTGGCTTCCCTGGTCTTTGTCAGCCGCAGCCGGCGCAATTGCAGGGTCGGCGTGAAGCCGAGCGGACCATAGACGGTGACGCCGGCTGGCGTGGCATCCAGCCACGTCGTCAGACCGCGGCGTGTCGCCACGCCGAGGCAGGCATCGACGAGTTTTGTCGCAATGCCGCGGCGGCGAAAGTCTGCGGTGACAAGCACCATGCTGATCCAGGCATTGCCGGCCGAGTAGGGCAGCAGCGCCGCAGTCGCCACCAGCCGGGGGCCTTGCCGCATGCCGAACACGACCCCTTTGCTAAGGAAGAACCGCCAGTCGGCCTCGTTCTGGTTCCAGCCTGCTTCGGTGGACAGCACAAGCCCGGCCTGCACATCACCAATGCCGAGTTCGACGATGTCGATGTGCTCAGTATCGGCCATCGCGAACCTCGTACTTGGTGGGCTTGCCGAGACTGGGCATCGATCGCGCCACCCAGTCGGCGGTCCAACTGATCAACTGGTCGGTGTCGACGATCGGCAGGCCGAACAATTTCACCGCCTGCGACGTGTTGGTCAGCCAGGCCGTCGGCTCTTCCTTGCCGGTGATGACTGGAGCGCGGCCAAAGCGCTGGCCAAATTTTGCGGCGAGATCGCGCACGGCCAGGATTTCGTGGCCGCTGACATTGAGCGGCGAGGTCGGCGTCTGGCAATACGCGAGGCAGCGCAGCGCCTGCGAGGACGCATCGCCCTGCCAGATGAAGTTGACGTGGCCGAGGCTGACGTCGATCGGCTGGCCCTGCAGGACCTTGCTGGCGATGTCGTGCAGCACGCCATAGCGCATGTCGATCGCATAATTCAGCCGGAACAGCCGTCCGGGTGTCGAATGCTTTCTCGAAAAATACTCGAACATGCGCTCGCGACCGACGCAGGATTGCGCATATTCGCCGGGCGGATTAGGCGTCATGTCTTCGTCCGATCCCTTGCCGTTGACAGGCACGAACGGATAGACGCAGCCGGTCGAGAACGCGACAATGCGCGAACCTGCAAAGGCCTGCGCGACCAGGGCAGGGACGTGCGAATTCATCGCCCAGGTCAGCGAGAGATCGCCTTCGGCGCCGAACTTGCGTCCGGCCATGAATACGATGTTCGGAATTTTCGGCAACGCCTTGATGGCGGCTTCGTCGAGCAGGTCGCAGTTGATCGTTTCGACGCCACGGGCTTGCAGCCAATCCTTCACACTGGCATCGCTGAATCGGGCGACGCCGATGATCCTGCGATCCGGCGCGGCGGCCTTCGCCAGACCCGCGAGCGTCGGCCCCATCTTGCCGGCGACGCCAAGGATCATGATGTCGCCGTCGACCTTGCGGAGGTCGTCGATCAGCGCCTGGCTCGGGCGGCAAAGCAATTCATCGAGCGCGGCGATGTCGGCAATCGTTGCGGGCAGGCTATCGCGGGTCAGCAGCATGTTTGTTTTCCTCTTTTACTGCAACCGGATGTCACGGACGACGAACATCCGCTCGAGGCCCAGCACGAGGCCGTACAGCGCTACGCCCAGCAAGGTCAGCAGCACGACGGCCATCACCATCGCCGGGGTGTCGAGCGAGGACTGCACCTGGATCATGAGATAACCGAGCCCCCGCTCGGAGGCGATGAACTCGCCGACGATCGCGCCGGCCACCGCCAGAATGGCGCCGACCTTCATTCCGGAAAATACGTAAGGCAGCGCGCCCGGTAACTGGATTTTCCGGAACAGCGTCCAGCGCGAGCCGCGCAGCGATCTTACGAGATCCAGCAGATCCGGCTCGACCTCGCTCAACCCGCGCGCCGTGGTCAGCAGGATCGGAAAGAAGCAGATCGAAAACGCGATCAGGATGTTTGGAACGATTCCGTAGGAGAACCAGACAATGAACAGCGGGCCGAGCGCCACTTTCGGAATCATGTTCAGCGTCACGAACAACGGCAGCAGCAGCAGGCTGACCAGCGGCGACCAGGAGAAGATTACGGCCAGCATGACGCCGACCAGCGCGCCAAGGGCGAACCCACCAAGAATTTCGGCGGCCGTCACCGCGAGATTGGAAAGCCAGGCGTAGTTGGGCGACCAGAGCGTCGCGACGGTCGCGAGCGGCGAGGGCAGGATGAACTTCGGCACCTGGAAGGCGTCGACCAGGATCTGCCAGAGCGCGATGACGGCGAGATGCACGATCAGGATGATCGCCACGGACCTCATCGATCGCCCGTTACCGCTGAACACCATACGCTCCTTTCGACGTGCGCCGGCCTTTCGGTCGCGCCGCAGCAATTTAACGCGGCTTTCTTCAGCAATCAACCATATGGTTGATTATGGTCGCAGCGAATGCATGACCAGATCGACGACGTGCTTGCGGCGGGCCTGCCTTGCGGCCTGGCCGGACAGGTCCTTGCCGAAGATCGCGGACAGGGTTGGCGTGTTCGAAAAGTAGAAGTAGCTGAGGCCTGCAATCGAGATGTAGAGATGTA
>DATCXE010000659.1:0-7739 GCA_036565985.1 Bradyrhizobium sp. | reverse complement strand
AGCGTCAGGTCGAACACGCTGCCCTCCGTCAGGTCGCAGGCTGGATGGCGCCGGCGGTGATCTCGTCGGCGGCGCGCTGGTCATCGTCGGCGTCGTCGTGTCCGAGATGCTGATTTCTTCCGCCGGCATCGGCTATCTCATCTCGCGCTACCGCACCATTCTCGACAGCCCGCATGTTTTCGCCGGCGTGCTGCTGGTGCTCGCAATGGCGATTGCCTTCAACGCCGCGATCAAATGGATCGAGCGCAAGGCGTCGATCTGGCAGACGGGCACGCGCGCCGGGCAGAACGCCACGGAAGAAATCGCGCCCGCTGCCCTGCAGCCTGCGACCTGACGGAGGGCTTGCGTGTTCGACCTGACGCTGACATTCGACAATGGGCCCGAGCCCGGCGTGACACCGCGCGTGCTCGATACCTTACGCGAACGCGGCATCAAGACGACCTTCTTCGTGATCGGCGAGAAGCTTGGCGACCCCGAACGGCAGCGGCTTGCGGCGCGGGCCCATGACGAAGGCCACTGGATCGGAAATCACACATTCACCCACACCGTTCCGCTCGGACAGCAGCAGGATGCGGCGACGGCCGAGAGGGAAATCGGCCGGACGCAAGCCGCGATCGGCGAGCTCACTCACGCCGAGCGCTGGTTCCGGCCGTTCGGCGGCGGCGGCAATCTCGATACGCGGCTGCTGAAGCCGTCCGTCGTCGATTACCTCAGGCGCAACAAGCACGCTTGCGTGCTCTGGAACGCCATTCCACGCGACTGGGACGATCCCGACGGCTGGACTGAACGCGCGCTGGAACAGTGCCGTTCGCAGCCATGGAGCCTGATGGTGCTGCACGATTTGCCGACCGGCGCGATGGATCATCTCGAGCGCTTTCTGGACCGCGCAAGCGAGAACGGCGCGCAGATCCGGCAGGACTTTCCGCTCGACTGCGTCCCGATCCGTTCGGGCGAGATCGTGCGGCCGATCGAACAATATGTTTCCTCCATCGAAGAAAGCGTCGAACCATGAAGATCGCGAGTTTCAAGGCAGGTCAGACCGCCACCTACGGCCTGGTTACGAATGCCGGCGTCATTGACGCGGGCAAGCGGCTGAAGGCGTTTCCGACCCTGAAGGCGCTGCTCGCACACGGATCGCTCGACGCACTGAAGGCGCTGCAGACCGAGCGCCCCGACTATGCACTGGCCGAAATCGAACTGCTGCCGACCGTGCCCGACCCGGACAAGATTTTCTGCATCGGCGTCAACTATGCCACGCATCTCGCCGAAAGCGGTCATCCCACCCCGCCGCACCCGATGATCTTCACCCGCTTTGCCAACAGCCAGGTCGGCGGCGGCCAGCCGATGATCCGGCCGCTGGAATCCGAACGGTTCGACTATGAAGGCGAAATGGCCGTCATCATCGGCAAGGCCGGCCGACGCATCGCGCGCGAGGCTGCGCTTTCGCATGTCGCGGGCTATGCCTGCTACAATGACGGCAGCATCCGCGACTGGCAGCGCCACACCTCGCAATTCGCTCCCGGCAAGAATTTCGTCGGCACCGGCGCGTTCGGGCCGTGGATGGTCACGACGGACGAAATCCCTGATATCAGCAAGCAGACCATTGCGACCCGCCTCAACGGCGTCGAGGTGCAGGCGGCGCCGATCTCCGATCTCGTGTTCGACGTCCCCGCCCTGATCGCCTACTGCTCGACATTCACCGAACTCGTCCCCGGCGATGTGATCGTCACCGGCACGACCGGCGGCGTCGGCGCCTACCGCACCCCGCCGCTCTGGATGAAGGAAGGCGACGTGGTCGAGGTCGAGGTGTCAGGGATCGGTGTGCTTCGCAATCCCGTGAAGGACGAGTTTGCGGCCGCCGCGACGCGCGCGGCCTGAGTATCGAGACAAGCAACAACAAGAGCCAGGAGACGATCATGAACCTGCCAAAGCACCTGCTGCCGACCACCGTGGTCGGGAGCTATCCGCAGCCGGAATGGCTGGTCGATCGCGCCATGCTGTCGAAGGTGGTGCCGCGTACACGCATGCATGCGATGTGGCGGCTGCCGGCGGAACATCTGGAAGAGGCGCAGGACGATGCCACCATCGTCGCCATCCGCGACATGGAGCGCGCGGGCATCGATGTCGTCACCGACGGCGAAATCCGCCGCGAAAGCTATTCCAACCGCTTTGCGACAGCGCTCGAAGGCATCGACGACGAAAAGCCTGCCATCATCACCTCCCGCACCGGACACGAGACGCCGGTGCCGCGCGTCGTCGGCGAAGTGAAGCGCACCAGGCCGGTCGAACTGCACGACATGGAATTCCTGCGCAAGAATACCGACCGTGCGGCCAAGATCACCCTGCCCGGCCCTTTCACGATGAGCCAGCAGGCCAAGAACGAGTTCTACAAGGACGATGAGGAACTGGCGATGGCGTTCGCCGCCGCCGTCAATGCCGAAGCGCTCGATCTGCAGAAGGCCGGTGCCGACGTGATCCAGCTCGACGAGCCCTGGGTGCGCAACAATCCGGACCTTGCCAGGCGCTATGCGGTCAAGGCGATCAACCGCGCCTTGCAAGGCATCACGGTGCCCACCGTCGTGCATCTGTGCTTCGGCTATGCCGCCGTCGTGCCCGGCTCGACCAAGCCGGCGGGCTATTCCTTCCTCGCCGAACTCGCCGACACCAGCGCCGAGCAGATTTCGATCGAGGCGGCGCAGCCGAAGCTCGACCTAGGCGTGCTCAAGGATCTCTCGTCGAAAAAGATCATGCTCGGCGTGCTCGATCTCGGCAATCCCGAGATCGAAACGGCTGAAATCGTCGCCGGCCGCATCCGCAACGGCCTGAAGCATGTCGCCGCCGACCGGCTGGTGGTGGCGCCCGATTGCGGCATGAAATACATGCCGCGTCATGTCGCGTTCGGAAAACTGAAAGCGATGTGCGACGCGGCTGCGACCGTGCGCAAGGAGATCAGCTAGCTAGCTCCCGGCCGCGGATCAATCGGATCGGGAGTCAGCTATTCTTACCGCGTCATAAGCCGTTCAAATCCCTCATCCTGAGGAGCCCGCGAAGCGGGCGTCTCGAAGGATGAGGGCCACAGACGGGGCCTCATGGTTCGAGACGCGCTTCGCGCTCCTCACCATGAGGGACTTGCGACGCAGTTGGACTATAGCGGCTTGCCTCGCAGCCACGCCGCCCCGCGCGCGTACAAGGCCTCGACTTCGGGGCCTTTCAGGCCGGGCATGTCGCGCTTGACGGTGTAACCGATGCGGGTCTGCAGGTAAGCGAGGTGCCGGTAGCCCGGTGGAAACTGCCCGAGCAGCGCCTTGTCGAGAACGGGCGCTGCGCCGGGCGTGACGGGGTCCATCCGGTCCTTCTCGTAGATCGGCTGGCGCAGCACGATGCCCCAGCGTCCGTCCCGCTTTTCGAGGAAATCGTAGAATCGTCCGGTGCAGAGCACGTCGCACGGCACGCCCTCGACCTCGGCGCGCTGCGAGATCGTCATCTTGGTCTGCGCGATCGCGCGGGGGCTTGCGAGATCGACCGAAATGCCGCCGAGGAAATGCAGGATGCTGACGCCCTTGGCCCAGGCCTGCTTGCTGATCTCGATGAACTCGTCGCCGGTCCCTTGCGTCCAGGTCGCCATCATGCGGCCGTCCGGGTGCCAGACGGTGCGGAAGCGCTCCCAGTCGCCGGCATCGCGCCAGATCGCCCAGTTCTGCAACAGCGCCCGGATCAGGCGATCGTCTTCAATCTCGCTGTCGCTTCCGGGCATGCAGGGATTTCCTTCAGATATGCTTCATGCCACTGGGGCCACACGCGTTCGCCGTTACAGCAACCTGGCGCGGACGAACAGCGCGCGCAGCGCATCGGTCGCCTGCACGGTCAGCATCGCATTGCCGGCGGCGCCCTGCAGCGAACTCACGGCATCGGCATGCAGCGAGCGAAACTCGATCCATTCGATCGAGCTGAGATTGGTGATGAACCGGTAGGCCTCGCCGACGGTCCCGATCGATACCGTCTTGCCGTTCAGCTTGATCTTGAAAATCGCCCGCAGCGGTGTGTCGCAGTCCGAAACGGCGCTTGCGATCGCTGTCATGACGGCGACGGCGAGCGCCGCGACGCGGTGAGGCCTTCCTTGAGGCTCGGCACGACCACGAGGCGCTTGACCTCGCCGTTCTGGTACGCAGCCAGGAACCGGTCATATTCCTTGATCGAGACGCAGCCGTTGGAATCGCCGTTGGGGCCGAGCAGATAGCTGTGCACGAGCAGGCCTGTCCGCCCGTGCATTTCGCTTTCACCCACCGGGGTCATGCGCAGCGCCGCGACACCGTGGAACAACTTCTCGCGCGGCTTCAGATCGTAGATGTTCGGGGGCGTCGCTCCGACCATGCGCCGGTCGACATAGGCCGGGTTGTCCATCAGGCCGCCCAGCCCCGAGTGGGCCTCCAGTGTGACGCCGTTGGGCAGGTACACCGCGCGTGCGGAGATATCGTAGACTGCGGTCTGGCTGTCGTAGCCAAGCGCGGAGAGATCCTTTTTCTCGCTGAACAGGCCGTCATTGGGTGTCAACGACGCCAGCGTGAACTTCATCGGCACCAGATTGGAGAGCTTGAGATCGGCGATCTTGTCAAACAGGGTGCGCTCGTCCGACGTCGCCGCAGGCTGCGGATCGACCTTCAAGGCGACCGCGGCCTCGGCCGGCCGCGACCGCGGCATCGGCACGGCCGTGGCCTCGGTCGATGGCGCAGGCTGATCGGCCTGGACGGGCTCGGCAGCGCGCGGTTGCCCCCCGAGTTGTCCTTCGATGTGCCCGAACTCGGCATCGAAATCCGTTCGTGCCGGCCGGCTGGCGGTCCGCCAGGGGTAGTTCATCACCCGTGAATTGCGTACCGATCCCGAGCCAAAGCGGTCGTCGAATGAAGTGGTAGGGATGGAGGCGGTCGCGACATTGGCCGACGCGGAAGTTTGCAGCCAATCGGTCGGGTCATAATCGGCGATCCAGGCGGCGAATCCCAACGCAGCACCCAGCGCGGCGACGCTGTACGCCACCTTGCCGAACAATCGACTACCCCGGCCCGAAGCAAGCCCGGTTGCGCTGGTCGTCCTGCTATCCATCCGTCCCCGGCTCGGCGCTTCAGAATCACGTCTGATTCCGTAGGGATTCACCGAATAAGCCCCAACATAATGCCAACCAAAGTAAGGCATAATCGAGACAGCGGGTTTTGGCCAATTTCCCCGGCCAAACCCGCTGACTCGACCCCGTCATCGTAAACCGGCCGGCGGTTTCCGGGCAACAGGGATCAAGGGCGGAGAACCGGATTGGTATTCGGTGCGGGCGCCTGCTCCGCCTCGGAATGCTCCGGCAGCCTGTCGCCGTGCACGTCGAGCGCCGGCCCGATCCAGATCGGATCGGCGAGATGGTCCCTGCGCGGATTGGCCGTGTTCGGATGGACCAGCACGCTCAGCCTGCCGTGATTGAGCATCAGCCAGGGGACCAACTCGGCAAAAACCCCGTTGGAAAAGGCCACCTGGTACATGGCCTGGTCGTGCGGCCCGACCTTGACGTCGTGCCACCGTCCAAGCGTGACCGGGAAGCGCTCGCCGATCCAGGTGCGCAGCTGCTCGGCGTCGGCCCGGGTGGTCGCCGGGTCGTAGTAGACATGGGCGTGGTAGCTTGCGATCTCGCCGATCGATCGCGGACCGCCCGCCTCCGGCACACCCGTCATCGCGTCCGCTCCATGCCGTCGTTGCCCTTGAGCCGGTCGCAATCATCCCTGCAACCGGCAGCGAGGTCAATCAGCCCGGGATGTGCGTCTCAGAGCGGGGGTTACGTGCCACTGGCGTTGGCGAAACGCTTCTCGACGTTGCGCTTGATGTTCTTGAGGCCGATCAACGCTTCCTCGTCCATTCGCGCGACCTGCTCGGGGCTGGGCGCCGACGGGCGGTCGGGATTACGCAATGTCCGCGTATACCTGGTGCCTGATTCCACCGCTTCGAACGTGTAGCGCACGACGATCTTGCCGATGAAATCGGTATCGGCCTCGACGGTCCAGGCCCTGGGCGGATCGCTCTCCGTGACCGTCCATGCGAGACGCACCTCGCCGCGCTTGATATGCCACTGCTCGCGAAAGGTTTCACCCCGCAGCAAGGGCCGGTCTTCGCCATCGATGTGATGGGAGGCGGCAAGCCACTCGGGCCAGGAATTCGGGTTGCAGACGTAATCGTAGACCGCCGCGGGCGGCGCATCGATCATGATGTCGTGGCTTCTCTGAAACGGCACCCCCATAACTGATCCTTCTCTCAGACTTTCAAATTGCTTCAGCCCGGCCGCCGCTTGCCGCCCTCGAACACAGTCATACCGGCGGCTGGGTCGAGGTCAACATCGGTCGCTTCGGTCAGGCGCGCCATCGTCATGTAGAAGCCGATCGCGAGGATCGATTCGACGATCTCCTGTTCGCTGAAATGCTTGCGCATGACAGCGAACACCGGCTCGGGGACGCGCACGTTATCGATCACTTCCCGGCCGAACGCCAGCAGCGCCTGCTCGGCGGCGTTGAACGCGGCATCCTCGTAATTCCCCTGTTCGATGCAATCGATCTGCCGTTGGGTGACGCCGACGCCGAGCGCAATCGGAACGTGCTGCCGCCACTCGTAGACGCCCTTCTCCCGCTGCGCGACCTGCAGGATCAGCAATTCGCGATTGACGTGGCTGAGCTTCTGGCGATGCAGGATCGAGTTGGCGTAGCGCATCGCCGGAATGAAATTGGCTTCCGCATGCGCCATCATGCGAAAGATGTTCAGCTTGACCGGCATCCTGTCAAAGGATTTGCGCACGTCTCCGCTGGTTGCTTCGGGGTCGATAAAAGGTAGTCGTGCCATCCGCTGCTCTCCTTGATCTTTCCTGTTTGTCGTTGGGTCCGGATCGTCAGCGTCCGCCGACTTCGCGGATCGGGTCGGAGCCGTCCCAGCCAGCGGCGACCTTGCGGATATGTTCGAAGAAACTCCCCTTGCTGCCGCTGATGTCGGAAATCTCCACCACGGTGCCGGGATGGGCCTGGGTATCGAAATAGGCGAAGCGGCCCTTTTCACCGCCGATCTGGCCTTCGTGCCCCACTTTATAACCGAGCGCGAGCGCGCGGTCGTAGAGGCCCTGATAGCCTTTGGTCCAGTACGACATGTGCTGCAGCCCTTCGCGGCCGGAGTCGAGAAACTCCTTGTACATCGAGGGCGCGTCGTTGCGTTGCTGGATCAGTTCGATCTGGAGATCGCCGGAATTGGCGAGCGCCACGCTCATCTCCATGCCGGAGTCCTGGCCGCGGTGGCGGAAATAGTCGGTCTTGACCCGGTCGATATAATACCAGGGCCCGACGCCCATCACGTTGACCCAATGATCCATCGCGGCGCGGATATCGCGCACCACGTATCCGTTCTGGCAAACCGCACCAAAGATTCGACTCACGACGCCCTCCTGGTTTCCGGCGGCACCACCGCCTCTCGTTCTTGATCCCGCCGTTCAGCCGATCGACCTGCCGCCGTCGATCACGACTTCGGTGCCGGTAACATAACGGCTCTCGTCGCTTGCGAGCCACAGGATTCCGTTGGCGATATCTTCAGGCGCGGCCTTGTAGCCGAGCGGGACGGCGCGTTCGGTGAGCTTGTCCAGCGTCGGCCCGCGCTCGCGTCCGCCGTTAGAGCCGTCTTCGACGGTGCCGATCAGCGTGTCCCAGATAGCGGTTTCGGTGATGCCGGGATGCAGC